>JBDTXQ010000115.1:0-7612 GCA_040006115.1 Usitatibacter sp. | reverse complement strand
CTTCCTCCTTGAAGTAGCCCTTGCGCTCCGCGACGGTGAGCGGGAGGTAGTAGAAGAGGCTCTTGCCGCCCACCGCGATGGTGATCTTCTTTTTCTCCGGAGCCTCGCCCCATGCGCCCAGGACGAGCGCAGCCGATACGAGGGCCGCGCCCAGCCGTTGAATGAGTCTCTTCATGTTCTTCTCCTCCGGTCGATGCGTGCTGGGTGAATTCAGAAGCGAAAGCCGAGCTTGGCCGAGAGCGACGTGTTGCCGCCCATTTTCTCCGCCTCGACCGCGACGTTCACGGCGAGCAGGTTCACGTTCAGCCCGCCGAACACGCGCCCCTTGTTGAAGCGGACTTCCTCAAGCGACGAATTGCGCACGCTCGACTGCACGCGCACCGAGCCCGCCCCGACATACGGGGTGAACGCCGCGAATCTCTTCGACGCCATGACGTCGAGCGCGGCCGTGGCGACCGAGAGGTCTCCGAGTCCGCCCGCCTTGGTCCCGGAAAGCCGGATCGCGACGGCCGGGGTGGCGAGCCCGTCGTCCACGATCGCGTAGCGCAGGTCGGCGCCGAACACGCTCGCGCTCACGTCCGAGGATCCTCCGATGAAGGCGCCGATGTCGAGGCCGCCGAAGAGCCCCTTGTACACATGCAGCTTCGGGATCACGAGGTGGGAATGGCCGCCGGCGCCCGCACGCGAGAAGGCATCGGAGCTCTCGAGCCTGGTGTCAGTCACCTCGACGCCCACGTCGAAGCCCATGACCCCGAGCGGCGTCGCGGGCGTCACGCCCTTGTACGAGATCGCCGCGCCGAGGTCGCGCGAAATGCGCAGGAACTCGTCCTGCGAAAGCGTGCCGATGGACGGGAAATCGGCGGCATGTGCGGTCCAGGCGCTCGCTGCGAAGGCGAGCGGAAGCAGTCTCTTGATCATCGGGGCCTCAGGGATTCGGGCGGGTCGTGCAACTCGAGGGTCTGGCCGGCTTTCATCACCTGCCCCGGCACGTCGTGGCCGACGACGTCGGGAATGCGGCGCGCGACCGCGAGGAGCTTGGCAAGATCGACTCGGGTGTCGTAACCCATGTCTTCCAGCATGTTCACCATGTCCTCGGTGCAGATGTTGCCGGTCGCGCCGGGCGCGAACGGGCAGCCGCCCAGGCCGGAGAGCGAGCCGTCGAACGAGCGCACGCCGGCCTCGATGCCGGCGACCACGTTGGCGAGCCCCATGCCGCGCGTGTTGTGGAAGTGCAGCGTGTAATAAGTGTCGTCCTTCGCGGGATATCTCGCGAGCACCTTGCGGGTGAGCTCGGCCACCTGGCGCGGGTTCGCCATGCCGGTGGTGTCGGCGAGCGATACGCCGTCGAAGCCCGCGTCGCGGAAGCGTCCCACGAGATCGAGCACGACATCCTCGTGCACGTGCCCCTCGAAGGGGCAGCCGAACGTGGTCGACAGGCTCATGGTGATCTTCATCCCCGCCTCGTGCGCCACCTTCACCATGGTGTCGAGCTCCGCGAGAGATTGCGCGTGGGTGCGATTGATGTTGGCGCGGTTATGCGTCTCGGACGCCGACACCACCGCGTTCACCTCGTCGGGCTTCTTCGCTGTGGCGGCGGCGTTCTGCACGCCGCGGATATTGGGGACAAGGGCGACATAGATCACGCCGGGGACGCGATCGATGGCCGCGAGGACCTGGTCGGCGTCGGCGAGGGCGGGCACCGCCTTGGGCGAGACGAAGGAGGTGACCTCGATCTTGTGCAGGCCGGTGCGCGAAAGCTGGTTAATCACCTCGGCCTTGGTCGGGGTCGGGATGAACGTCTTCTCGATCTGGAAGCCGTCGCGGACGGCGACGTCGTTGATGTAGAGCCGCATGGGGACCGGGCGGATGCGTGCGAAGAGGCGATTTTACTCTCCGAACGGTGAGCAGCGCGCCGGGCCCTACCGCCCCCCGGTCTGACGCGGATCGGAAAAGTCCTCCCCCGGGATCGGCGCCTCGGGGCGCAGGAAGAGCTCAAAGCCCTCCTCCAGCTCGCCATTGCGATGCCCGCGCCAGACGAGCTTCCACTGGCCCGGCCACGGCCATCCGCGGGTCTTGTGCAGGTTTCCTTCCCACATGAGCGCGCGACAATCCTCCTCGTGAAGGTGGCGCGCGCGCGGAATCACCCCGAGGTAGTACTCCACCATCGCGCGCTCCGATTCGCCGAGGCCGTGCATGACGACGCAGCGCGCGTCCGCCGGCATGCGCTTCTTCACCTCGTCGAAAACCGGCCGATAGCTTTTCGCCGCCTCGAGCCACGGGAGCCACAACGTGTGGGAGAGACCCCAGATCAATGCAAGCGAGCCGACCCATAACGTGAGGCCCGCCGCGGGCAAACGGCGGCGCGCGATGGCGAGCGCGACGAATCCGAGGGTGAGCGCCGCGGCGGCGGCGATCGCCGGCGGCGATAGCGGCATCGCGAAGGGAAGCGGGAATGCGTGGGTGAGGGGCGGCCACTCGCCCAGGTCGCCGCGCCCGAGGAGCAATGCCCACACCGTCCAAATGAAGATCGCGGCCGTGCCCGCCGTCACGACGGCGGCGAACCCCAGCGCTTTCGCATATCGTCCTTCGCGCGCGCGCAGCGCACCGACCCCCACGAGCACCAGGCCGGGAACGAGCGGCAGCAGGTAGACGGCGCGCATCGAGGCCGAGACCGCGAGGACCAAGGCGCCTACCAGCGTCAAGGTGAGGCCGATCTGGATCGCCGGGTGATGCCACCCGTGCCGACCCTCGCGCAACAGCGCACCCCCCGCGTAAAGCCAGGTCGGAAACAGGAACCATGCGAGGTCCTGGCTCCAGGCGCCGCGCTCGCTGGACGCACCGAGCCGCGGGATCGCGTAGCCCGTGAAGCGTCCGAAGTTGTTGGTCCAGAACCATTCGTCGAAGAGCTTCGGGTCGCGGGAATACAGCGCGAGAGGCCAGATCAGCAGGGCCGGAAGCGCGACGCCGAGCGCGATGGCGAGCTGCAGCGCGTAGGCGCGCGTGCGCCATTGGACGAAGAATAGGGGAAGGAGCAATGCGGCGAGCCCGATTATCGCGGGCGCGAAGAGGCCCTTGGCGAGGAAGCCCAGCCCCACTCCCAGGCCCAACGCCGCCCCGCCCCAGCGCCTGCCGCGCGCGCATCCGGCGAGGCCGAGCACGGCGATCGCGAATCCCAGCAGCAAAGCGAGGTCTACCTGCATGCGCTGCGCGTGGCTCTCGACACCGAGCGTGCCGAGGAAGAGCAGCGCCGCGAGGGCCGCGGCGCCCTCACCCCAGAGCAATGCGCACGCGCCGGCGCACGCCGCGATGCTCGAGAGCACGAAGAAGAGGCTCGCGATGCGCGCGGCATCGTGCAATGGAAGCAAACCGGACAGGAGCGAGGCGCTCGCCCACGAGGCCCAGTAATAGAGCGGCGGCTTCTCGACGAACGCCTCGCCGCCCACCATGGGCACCACGGCGTCCCCGGTCTTCAGCATGTTCAGCACGGTGCCAAAGGTATAGGGCTCGTCGGGCTTCCAGGGATCGTGGCCCACGAGGCCGGGAAGAACGTAGGCGGCCACGAGAAGCACGACGACCGGGGCCGCGGCGCGAGGCGAGAGTGTCATGGGGAGGTGCCTACCGAGGGCAGCACGTCGCCTTCACGCGGTGAATATTTCCGTGCAGGCGGCTTCCTGCGGCATGATGCAATCCATCGACTTCCTGGGTGACGAGCCTGCTGACTGATCGAATCATCCATGGCTCACGCTAGACTGGCCGCCATTATGATCTGCGCGATGTGCGGCGTGTTCGGTGGATTCCTCGCGCAGGCCGACGAGAGCGGCGCGCGCAGCCCCGGAGAGCGCTTCCACAACAACTATCCTCACGACACGAAGCAGAGCTTCTGGCTCTGGAAGTGGGAGCAGATGAAGGGCGGCGTGCCGCAGTCCCCGCCGGGCGGCTGGAAGATTCCCCACGTGAAGGCCGACGCCGCGGCGCTGCGCGCCAACGGGAGCGAGCCCACCGCCACCTGGATCGGGCACGCGTCCTTCCTCGTGCAGCTGGGCGGCATGAACATCCTGGTGGACCCGCAGTTCTCGCAACGCGCTTCCCCGGTGCAATTCGCCGGACCCCGGCGCATCGTGCCGCTGCCAATCGACGTGGGGGAGCTGCCGCGCATCGATGTCGTGTTGGTCTCCCACAACCACTACGATCACCTCGACGTCGACTCGGTGAGGCGGCTCGCGGCGATGCCCTCGGGCAGCCCGCTCTTCCTCGTGCCGCTCGGCCTGAAGGACTGGTTCCGCGGCATCGGCATCGAGCGCGTCGAGGAAAGCGACTGGTGGCAGTCCCGCGCTGCCGGCGCTCTCACGTTCACGCTCGTGCCGGTGCAGCACTGGAGCAAGCGCACCCTCTGGGACACTAACCGCACTCTCTGGGGCGGCTGGGTGATCGAGGGCGCGGGGATGAAGCTCATCCATACCGGGGACCTCGGCTACTCGCAGGACGCGCGCGACATCGGCGAGCGCCTCGGGCCCTTCGACCTGGCTTTCATCCCGATCGGCGCCTATGCGCCTCGCTGGTTCATGAAGACAATGCACATCGACCCGGCCGAGGCCGTGCAGGTGCGCGCCGACCTGCGCGCGCGCCGCGCCATCGGCATGCACTGGGGCACCTTCGAGAACCTCACCGACGAGCCCCTCGACGAGCCCCCCGCGACGCTCGCGACCCAGCGCGCGGCGCGCGGGCTGCGGCAAGAGGAATTCGACGTCATGAAGATCGGCGAGACGCGTAGGATCGAACCCACAGGAGGAACGAAACCATGAGCAGGCGCTTGCGCGACTGGCTGCGCTCCGAGATCGACAAGTGGCAGCCGGTGATCCGCAAGGCCGGCGTGTACGCGGAATAGGCTCGTGGAGTTCGGAGCCGATCGATACGTGGAGATTCGCGAAGGGGTGCGCGCCCTCTGCGCCGATTTCCCCCCCGCGTATTTCCGCGAGATCGATCGCGCACGCGGCTATCCCGAGGCGTTCGTCACCGCGCTCACCCGCGCGGGATGGCTCGCGGCGCTGATCCCCCACGAATACGGGGGCTCGGGACTCGGGGTCACCGAGGCTTCGGTCATCATGGAAGAGATCAACCGCGCTGGCGGGAACGCGGGGGCGTGCCATGGCCAGATGTACAACATGGGCACTCTCGTGCGCCACGGCTCCGCCGAGCAGAAGGCGAAGTACCTGCCGCGGATCGCGAGCGGGGAGCTGCGGCTGCAGTCGATGGCGGTGACCGAGCCCACGGCGGGCACGGACACCACGGCGCTCAAGACCACCGCTCGCCGCAACGGCGACCGCTACGTGGTGAGCGGGCAGAAGGTCTGGATTTCGCGCGTGCAGCACTCCGACCTCATGATCCTGCTCGCCCGCACCGCGCCTGTCGCCGAGTCGCGCAAGAAGTCCGAGGGGATGTCGATCTTCCTCGTCGACCTGCACGATGCCATCGGAAAAGGGCTCGAGGTGCGGCCGATCGCCAACATGGTGAACCACGAGACCAACGAGCTCTTCTTCGACGAGCTCGAGATCCCCGTGGAAAACCTGATCGGAGAGGAGGGGCGCGGGTTCCGCTACATCCTCGACGGCCTCAACGCGGAACGCGCGATCATCGCCGCCGAGTGCATCGGCGACGGCTACTGGTTCCTCGACAAGGTGACGCGATACGCGACGCAGCGCGTCGTATTCGGGCGCCCGATCGGCAAGAACCAGGGGGTGCAGTTTCCCATCGCCGAGGCGTATATCGAAGTGGAAGCGGCGAACCTCATGCGCTTCAAGGCATGCGCGCTCTACGACGCCGGCAAGCCCTGCGGGGCCGAGGCGAACATGGCCAAGTACCTGGCGGCCAAGGCCTCATGGCAAGCCGGCGAAGCCTGCCTCCAATTTCATGGGGGCTTCGGCTTCGCCGCTGAGTACGACGTGGAGAGGAAGTTTCGCGAAACGCGCCTCTACCAGGTCGCGCCCATTTCAACCAATCTCATCCTCGCCTATGTGGCTGAGCACGTCCTAAAAATGCCGCGCTCCTTCTAGCTACCCGCCCTGCTACACCGCGCGGCCACGGCCGCGGATCATGTGGTACACGAGCAGGACCACGATGGCGCCGATCACCGCGCCGATGAAGCCCGCGGACTGGCCCGCGGAGTAGATGCCCATGGCCTGGCCCAGGAACGTGGCGACCAGCGCGCCGACGATGCCGAGAAGCGTGGTGATGATGAAGCCACCCGGGTCACGGCCCGGCATGAGGAACTTGGCGACGATGCCGACGATGAAGCCGATGATGATTGCCCAAATGATGGTCATGTTGTTTCCTTCCGGGGTTTGGATCACTGAGGAGCCCAATTTCCGCTGTTTCGAGCCCGCGGTCTGTTGGACGCCTTCCGATTCCCGCGTAGGAGGCGACAACGCCCGCGTAGTCCTTTGGGACTACGTTCGCAACTCGGCGCGCAAGGCGGCCAGGGCGATGGAACGATGTCGCTCGCGCCATGCGAGGAGCGTGCGTGCCTTGGCGGTACGAGGAGGCAGCGTGCCGACGCAGACCTCCTTTTCCGCGTTGGCCACCTTGAGCACGGAGCGCGGGACGATCGCCATGCCCGCGCCCGCGGCGACGCACGCGATGATCGCGTGGTAGGAGCCGAACTCCATCACCTGGCTCGGAACCACGCCCGCGTGGCCCAGCCAATCCTCGAGGCGACGGCGGTACGAGCAGCCCGCCGCGAACGCGATCACGGTACGCCCGGCGATGTCGCGGGGCGATCGGAGGGCGGCTGCGCTGCGTGGCTGTATCACTACCAGCTCCTCGTCGAACGCGTGCTGGGTCGCCAGCCCCGCTACGGTGAACGGCTCCGCGACGAAAGCCGCCTCGATCTCGCAGGCGTGGAGGCGCGCGACCAGCGCGCCGCTGGTCCCGGTGACGAGCTCGATCTTGACCTCCGGATAGGCGCGGTGATAGCGCGACAGGATCGCGGGCAGGCGCGCCGCCGCGGTGCTCTCGAGCGTGCCGATGCGAAACGTGCCGCGCGGCGTGCCGCTCCTCACCGCCGCCTGCGCCTCCGAAGACAATCGCAGCAACTCGTCGGCATAGGCGAGGAGCGTCTGGCCCTCGGGGGAAAGCGTGAGGCGGTTGCGGCCGCGCACGAAGAGCGGCGTGCCGAGGCGCTCCTCCAGCTGCTTCACGCGCGTGGTGACGTTCGACTGGACGCGGTTCAGCTTGGCCGCAGCGCGCGTGATCCCGCCCTGTTCCGCGACGGTGCGGAAGATGTGGAGCGAGTCGAGGTCGAGGGTTCTCATTTCGAGATGGGAATGATCTTCTTTATTCATTTTACAAGATAGTCGCACCGGCCTCAATCTGCCGCCATGCCTTCCCGCGTAGCCTTCATTGCCCTCGCCGGTTGCGCGGCGCTGGCGGCCGCCATGGGGGTCGGGCGCTTCGCGTTCACGCCGATCCTGCCGATGATGCAGGCCGAGGGCTCGCTCGAGGTGGCCCAGGGAGGCTGGCTCGCTTCCGCCAACTACCTCGGCTACCTCGTGGGCGGCCTCACGGCGATTCGCATCTCGTGGAGCCCGCGGACCGCGATCCGCGCCGGGCTCTGTGC
>JBDTXQ010000114.1:0-7614 GCA_040006115.1 Usitatibacter sp. | reverse complement strand
GTAGCGGTCCGTGGTGCGCGCGAAAAAGCGTTTGAACCACCCGAAGAAGCGCCCCGGCTGCTGCTTGTGCTCGCGCTTCAGAATCAGCACCGAGAGCGCGGGCGTGAGCGTGAGCGCCACGATGCCCGAGAGCACCACGGCGATGGAGATGGTGACCGCGAACTGGCGGTAGAGCTCGCCCGTGAGGCCGCCGAGGAACGCGATGGGGATGAACACCGCGCACAGCACCAGGACGATGGCGATGATCGGGCTCGTCACTTCCTTCATCGCCTTGATCGCCGCCTCCCTCGCCTCGACATGCTCCTCGTGCATGATGCGCTCGACGTTTTCCAGGACGACGATGGCGTCGTCCACCACGATGCCGATGGCGAGCACCATGCCGAAGAGCGTGAGCGTGTTGATCGAGTAGCCGAGTGCCAGCAGGCCTGCGAACGTACCCAGCAGCGACACCGGCACCGCCGCGAACGGAATCAGCGTGGCGCGCCAATTCTGCAGAAAGATGAACACCACCAGGAACACCAGCGCCATCGCCTCGGCGAGCGTGATCATCACTTCGCGGATGGAGACCTCGACGAAGCGGGTGGTGTCGTACACCACTTCCTGCTTGATCCCGCTCGGGAAGCGCTCCGCCAGCCTCGCCATCGTCGCGTTCACGTCCTTGGCGACGTCCAGCGCGTTTGAGTTGGGCTGCAGGAACACGCCGATCAGCGTCGCGGACTTGTTGTTGACGCGGCCCATGAAGCCGTAATCGCGCGAGGCGAGCTCGACGCGGGCGACATCGCCGAGCCTCAGCCGGGAACCGTCGGGGTTCGAGCGCAGGATGATGTTCTCGAACTCCTTCGGCTCGGAAAGGCGCCCCTTCGTGGTGACGGTGTAGACGAGCTCCTGCCCGCCGCCCGTGGGCGGCTCGCCCACCTTGCCGGCGGCGAACTGCGCGTTCTGCTCGTTGATGGCGCGCGCGATGTCGCCGGGCGAGAGCTTCAACTGCGCGAGGCGGTCGGGCCTGAGCCAGATGCGCATCGCGTAGTCCTTGGCGCCGAAGATCTGCACGTTGGTGGTGCCCGGCACGCGCTTCACCTGGTCCAGCACGTTGAGCGTCACGTAGTTCGAGGTGAAGAGATCGTCGCGGCTGCCGTCCGGCGAGTACACCGCGATCACCTGCAGGAAGGATTGCGAGCCCTTCTCCACAGCCACGCCCTGGCGCCGCGCCTCGAGCGGCAGCCGTGGCTCGACCTGCTTCACGCGGTTGTTCACGTTGAGGGCCGCCTTGTCGACGTCCACGCCGATGTTGAATGTGACGGCGATGTTCACCACGCCTTCCGACGAGGAGGTCGAGGCCATGTAGAGCATGCCCTCCACGCCGTTGATGGCGTTCTCGATCGGGGCCGCGACCGTTTGCTCGAGCACGCTCGCCGAGGCGCCGGGGTAGACCGCGCGCACCTGGACCACGGGAGGCGCGATCTCGGGATACTGCGCGATGGGCAGCACGCGCATCGCGGCGAGGCCCGCGAGCGCGATGAAGAGGGAGATCACGACCGCGAAGATGGGGCGGTCGATGAAGAAGCGGGAGAACATTATTTCTTGCCCTCGACTTTCGGAGCCGGCGCGCCCTTGCCTGCCGCCTGCGGCGCCGGCGCATTCGGATCCCCCACCTGCACGGGCGCGCCCGGGAAGAAGATCTTCGCCAGCCCGTCGACGATCACCTTGTCGCCGGGCTCGAGGCCGGAGGTGATGATCCAGTCCTTGCCCGCCCATTCGCCCACCGTGACGGGCCGCGGCATCGCGGTGTTCTCCTTCGACAGGAGGTAGACCATCTTTCCCTGCGCGCCCTCCATCACCGCGCGCTGCGGGACCGTGATGGCGTTGGTGCGCTGCGCGCCCTTCAGCACCGCGCGCACGAACTGGCCGGGACGGATCTCGAGCGCGGGATTGGGAAGCTCGGCGCGCGCGTCCGACGTGCCGGTCTGGTTGTTCACGCGCACGTCGGTGAAGACGAGCTTGCCGGCGCGCCCGTAGACGCGGCCGTCCTCGAACTTCACCGTCACGTCGAAGCGCCCGTCCTTGGGCAGCGTGAGCTTGCCCGCGGCCGCTTCCCTCTTCAACTTGCCCTGCTCGCTTTCCGACAGGCCGAAGTTCACGTAGATCGGATCGACCTGGGTCACGGTGGTGAGGAGGTCCTGCGGGCCGCTGATGAGGGAGCCTTCGCTCTTCAACGCGCGGCTGGTGAGCCCGGAGATCGGCGACTGCACCTTGGCGTAGCCCTGCGAAAGGCGCGCCTCCGCGAGACGCGCCCGGGCGCTTTTCAGGTCCGACGCGGCGACTTCCTCGCCCGAGACGGCGTCGTCGTACTCCTTCTGCGAGATCGCCTTGGCCTCGTACAACGGCTTCAGCCGCTTGGAGCTGCGCGACGCGTTGGCGAGGCGCACTTCGGCGCCGGTCACGTCGGCTTCGGCGCGCGCCGCGGCCGCCTCGAATGGCGCGGAGTCGAGCGTGAAGAGCGACTGGCCCGCGCGCACGGCGGCGCCTTCCTCGAAATTGCGGCGCAGCAGGATCCCCGAGACGCGCGCGCGCACCTCCGCCTCGCGCGAGCCGGCGGTTTGCGCGGGATATTCGAATTCGACGGGGATGGTCGCCGTCTTCACCTCCTGCACGGCGACGACCGCCGGCGGCATTCCCCCGTGGCCTCCCCCGGGCGGCCCCTTCGGCCCGCACGCGGCGAGACCGAGAGCGCAGCCGACGAGCGCGGCCGGAACGAGGAGAGACGCCCGCGACGGACGGGAAGTTACGGTGGACATGAGGGAAATCCTTAGGAGTCTTTACATTCGGCGGGCGAGCGTCGATAATTTACATACAAACACGGATGTATGTCAAATTACCGTGTGTTACCGAGCGAGCCCGCCCCCGTTCATGGCCCGACGCACCAAGGAAGAAGCCCAGGAGACCCGAGCGAGGATCCTCGACGCGGCGGAAGAGGTATTCCACGACAAGGGCGTCGCCAACGCGTCCCTCGAGGAGATAGCCGCCGCGGCCGAGGTCACGCGCGGCGCGATCTACTGGCATTTCAAGGACAAGGCCGAGCTCTTCGACGCGATGATGCAACGCGTGGTGCTCCCGGTCGACGAGATGCTCGAGAGCGCCGCCTGCTGCACGCGCGCCGATCCGCTGGCGCTCCTGCGCAGCGCCACTGTCGACGTGCTGATGCGCACCGCGCGCGACGCCCGCACCCAGCGCATCTTCGACATCGCGTACCACAAGTGCGAGTACGTGGGCGACGCCACCGGCGTGCGCGAACGCCACGTCGCGAGCCAGCAGAAGTGCCTCGCGACCATCGAGGCGGGCTTCCGCTCGTGCGTGCAATGCGGCCAGCTGCCGAAGGGCGTGAATCCCCAGGAGGCCGCGATCGGCGCGCTCTCGCTCGTTTCCGGCCTCATCGCCAACTGGGTGCTCGCGCCCAGGAGCTTCTCGCTCGAGCGCCACGCCGAATCCATCGTCGACACCTACTTCCGCGGGCTCGCAACCGCGCCGGCGAAGGCGGGGCCCCGCCGCGTCACTCCACGGCGATCTCGCTCGTAAGCGCGAGCACGTTGCCCTCGCTATCGTCGAAGAAGTTGAGCCAGATCTCGCGGTCGGGGAGCTTCGCCGCCAGGTGCGGCTTGTCGCGAAACTTCACGCCGCGCGCCTCGAGGTCGCGGTGCGCCTCGTGGATGTCGGCCACGTCGAAGTAGAGGATCGAGCTCGGGTGGTCGAACTCGCGCTTCTCCGCGACGCCCACCAGGAGGCGGATCCCGGCGCAGTCGAAGAAGCTCATCTGCGGGGGCGCGTCAAAGAGGTGGCGCACGCCGAGCGTGTCACGGTAAAAAGCGGTGGCGCGCGCAAGGTCGAGCGCATTGACGGAAATCTGCTTGATGGCCGAGAGGCGGGTCATGGGCAGCTCGCTGGATGGGGGGTTGAATCTCGCCGGGCATTTAGTTAGCATTGCTAACTGTTAGCCATGCTAATTAACTGAAGAGCCGATGTCAACACCGCGCAAGCGCGCCGCGCCGGCCCCCGCGATCGAGCGTTTCCACCACCTCGCGATCCGCATGCTGCGCGGGCTGCGCGCGGTCGACGAGGCGGCGGGATTCTCGGGGCCGCGCGCCTCCGCCCTCTCGGTGCTGGTGATCCGCGGGCCGCAGTGCCTGCGCGAGCTCGCCGCGGCCGAGGGCGTGAAGCCGCCCACCATGTCGCGGCTGGTGAAGGCGATGCAGGCCGAGGGCCTGGTGCGCAGCCAATCGGCGCGGCACGACCAGCGCGAGATCCGCATCGGCGCGAGCGCCAAGGGCCGCGCGCTCATGATGAGGGGCCGCGCGAGGCGCCTCGACGCGCTCGGCAAGCTCTTCCACGGCGCGAGCGCCGACGAGATCGCCGCCCTCGAGACGGTTGTCGAGGCGCTCGACCGGGCGCTCGCGCGCCCTCTCTGAATTCGGCATCATGGCCTTCCCGCCTGCACCGGGATTGCGCATGCAAGATGGCTCGACCGGAAAGCCCACGCCCCTCTACCTCGACGACCTCCACGTGGGCCAGCGCTTCACGAGCGGCACGCGCACCGTGGACGAAGGCGAGATCAAGGCCTTCGCGCGCGAGTACGATCCGCAGCCCTTCCATCTCGACAACGAGGTCGCCAGGGGCACGATCTTCCAGGGGCTCGCGGCGAGCGGCTGGCACACCATGGGAATGACGATGCGGCTCCTCGTCGACGGCGGCGCGCCCATCGCGGGCGGGATCATCGGCGCCGGCGCCGAGATCAACTGGCCGCGGCCGACGCGTCCCGGCGACGTGCTCCAGGTCGAAAGCGCGATCGTCGCGATCACGCCATCGAAGTCCCGCCCCGACCGGGGGATGGTGACTATGCGCAGCGAGACGAAGAACCAGCGCGGCGAGGTGGTGCAGGTCTTCGTGGGGAAGATGGTGGTGCCGAAGCGCCCCTAGGGCTTGGCGCGCGCGTGCGTGGTCAGCACTTCCAGCACGCGCCGCTCCCCGGCGCCCGTCACCTGCGTTCGCACCACCGCCGTCTCCCGTCCCTGGTGGGTGATGGCGGAGCGCGCGTGCAGCTGCGCGCCCTCCCCGGGACTCACGAAGCACGCGGTGACGCTCGAGAGCGTCCATTCGGGTGGCAGCGCGGCGCGAGCGGTGACGGCGGCGAGCCCCGCGAGGAGGCCGCCTTGCACGTGGCCCACGCGGTTGCCGACATGCGCGCCGTTCATCATGACGCACTTGGCGCCGTCACCCGCCTTGCTCGGCTCGTAACCCCAGAAGGCGTCGATGAAGGCGACCTCGGGCGAGGCGCGCGCGAGGGCCGTGTCGGCGGTGGCGAGGATGCCGCGCTCCTCGGGATCGAGCAAGATCTCCCCGATGAAGGGCGCGTTGGCGGGCCGATCGGTGACCACCGGGTGCATCGTCACGCCGGGCGGAGGGGCGAGCGCCATGAAGGCGCCGGTGCCGAAGCAGGCGAGCCGGCCCCCGCAGTGGATCGACATGCGCGCGAGACCCTGCCGCGCCGCGGCGGCCTCGATGAAAGCCTGGAAGGCGCCCTCCGCCTCGACGCGGCCCGCCATCGCCGCGCCGGTGAACTGCAAGTGCATGCTGACCGTCGCGAGCCGCGTCGTCATGGAGCCGAGCGCCGCGCGCACGCTCGCGGCGAGCGCGATGTCGGCCACCATCGCGATGGCCCCGATGCTGGTCTCGCCGCGCGGGTCCACGCAGTGGGGCCCAGGCTCGAGCGACACCCGCGTCCCGGAGGGATCGACGCGATCGTAGGCAACCTCGAGGAAGTTGCCCGGGAAGTGGAACCCGGGAATGCGGTTTCTCGCGATGCCGGCGAGGATTCGCTGGCGGATGTCGTTTCCCATGGGTTCGGAGGATACACAGGCCCCCCTTGCAACTGTCAATGCGAACCATTATCATTTGGTTTCACACCCTATCGCCCGGAGCCTCGATGTCCCGCCTCGCCGCCCTTCTCCTCCTCGCGTCGTCCGCCGCCTTTGCCTCCGGCGAAAAGGAATTCAGCCTCGTGATCGAGGGCCACAAGTTCACGCCGAACCGCATCGAGGTGCCCGCCGGACAGAAAGTGAAGCTCCTCGTCGAGAACAAGGACGCGACTCCCGAGGAATTCGAGAGCGCGACCCTCAAGATCGAGAAGGTGATCCCGGGCAAGTCGAAGGCCACCATCTTCGTGGGCCCCCTCAAGGCGGGCGAGTACAAGTTCGCCGGCGAATTCAACGAGAAGACCGCGCAGGGCGTGATCGTCGCGAAATAGCATGTTCGGCACCGCCCTCATCGTCTTCCGCGAAGTCCTCGAGGCCGCGCTCATCGTCGGCATCGTGGGCGCGGCCACGCGCGGGCTCGAGGGCCGCTCGCGCTGGATCGCGGGCGGCATCGCCGCGGGCATCATGGGCGCCCTCGCGCTCGCCGCCGGCGCCGGCAAGCTCTCGAGCCTCGCCGAGGGCATGGGACAGGAGCTCTTCAACGCGTCGATCCTCGGCATCGCGGTGGTGATGCTGGGCTGGCACAACATCTGGATGACGGTGCACGGCCGCCAGCTCGCGTCGAACGCGAAGCAGATCGGCAGCGACATCCGCGCGGGCGCGAAGGAGCTCTCCGTGATCCTCGTCGTGATCGCGGTCGCGGTGCTTCGCGAGGGCGCGGAGACCGTGCTCTTCCTCTACGGCGTCGCGATCTCCGGGGACGGCTCGACGGGTGCGATGCTCGCGGGCGGCGCGGCGGGACTCGTCGGCGGCGCCCTCGTCGGATGGCTCCTCTTCGCGGGCCTCCTGCGCATCCCCCTCAAGTGGTTCTTCTCGGCGACCTCGTTCCTCGTGCTGCTGCTCGCCGCCGGCATGGCCGCGCAGGCGGCGCGCTTCCTGATCCAGGCCGACGCCATTCCGAGCCTCGCCTCTCCGCTCTGGGACACCTCGGCATTCGTCGCGAACGCCTCGATTCCCGGCAAGCTCCTGCAGGGCCTCGTCGGCTACGACGCGCGGCCCGCCGGGATGCAGATCGCCTTCTTCGTCGCGGCCATCGTGGTCATCGTCATCGGCATGTCGCTCGCGAAGCGCCGTACAGACTTCGCCACTTAGGAAAATTCCATGTCGTCCATGCTGCGCCGCTTCGCGGCCATCGCCCTCGGCTTGCCCATCGTTTCGCTCGCCGGGCCTTCGGACTACGTCTACGTGCCCTCGGTCGAGTACGGCGAGCGCGAGATCGATTTCAAGTACGGCACCTGGAAGCTGAAGGAGGAGCCGGTGCGCGAGACCGCGGCGAGCCTGGGATTCGGCTGCGGGGTCACGCAGTGGTGGTTCACCGAAGCGTATCTCAAGTACGCGAAGAATTCCGGCGAGCGCACCAAGTACGACGCGTTCGAGTGGGAGAACAAGTTCCAGCTCACCGAGCCCAACCAGTATTTCGTGGACCTCGGCCTCATCACCGAGATCGAGATCCCGCGCGAGCGGCGCGAAGAGGGCTACGAGTTCAAGATCGGCCCGCTCTTCCAGGGCGACGCGGGGGCGATCCGGTGGAACGCGAACCTGCTCTTCGAGCGCGTCTTCCGCGGGCGCTCGGACAAGCCGCGCGTCACCG
>JBDTXQ010000113.1:0-7679 GCA_040006115.1 Usitatibacter sp. | reverse complement strand
CGCAGGCGGCGGCGCGCCAGCGTGCGGGCCGCTGCGGGCGCGTGGCGAGCGGCATCGCGATCCGGCTCTTCGCGGAAAAGGATTTCCTCGAGCGCCCCGAGTTCACCACGCCGGAGATCCTGCGCACTTCCCTCGCGTCGGTGATCCTGCGCATGGCGGCGCTCGAGCTGGGCAACATCGCGGAGTTTCCCTTCATCGAGCCGCCCACGCCGCGCCAGATCGAGGACGGTTACCGCCAGCTTTTCGAGCTGGGCGCGATCGACGACGAGCGCAACCTGACGCCCCTCGGCACGGAGCTCGCGCGGCTTCCTGTCGATCCACGCATCGGCCGGCTCCTCCTGGGAGCGCGCGAGTTCAATTGCCAGGCCGAGATGGTGATCCTCGCCGCCGCGCTCTCGATCCCGGATCCGCGCGACCGCCCCCAGGCACTGCGCGAAGCGAGCGACCGCGCGCACGAGGAATTCCGCGACGACGCGTCGGACTTCCAGCAGCTCCTGAACCTGTGGAAATTCTTCGACAACGAGCTCATCCACAAGAAATCGAACCGCAAGCTCTACGAGACGTGCCGCGAGCATTTCCTTTCGTACGTGCGCATGCGCGAGTGGCGCGACCTCGCGGGGCAGCTGCGCGAGATGGCCTCGGAGCTGAAGATCCGCGAGAACGCGAGCCCCGCCACCTACGAGCAGGTGCACCGCGCGCTCCTGACGGGGTTGATCGGCAACGTCGGCATGAAGGCGCTCGACGGCGACCACTATCACGGCCCGCGTGGGCTGCAATTCCACATCTGGCCGGGGTCGGGCCTGAAGAAGAACCGTCCCCGCTGGGTCATGGCGGGCGAGCTGCAGGAGACGACTCGCGTCTTCGCGCGCAACGTCGCGCGCGTCGAGCCCGACTGGATCGAGAAGGCCGCGGCTCACGTGGTCGAGCGCACCTGGGTCGAGCCCCACTGGGACAAGGCGCGCGGCGAGGTGGTGGCCTACGAGAACGTGAGCCTTTTCGGGCTGGTGCTGGTGGCGCGGCGCAAGGTGAGTTACGGGAAGATCGATCTCGTGAAGGCGCGCGAGATCTTCATCGAGGGCGCGTTCGTGGCCGGCGAGTTCGAGTCGGCGCACGCCTTCTGGGCGCACAACCGCAAGTTGATCCAGGAGATCGAAGACCTCGAGCACCGCGCGCGCCGCCCCGACGTGCTGGTGGACGACCGCGCTCTCTTCGCCTTCCACGACGCGCGCGTGCCAAAGGACCTGGCGGACTCGCGCTCGTTCGACACCTGGTATCGCGCCGCCTCGCGCGAGGATGCAAAGCTTCTTTTCCTCTCTCGCGCCGACCTCATGCGCCATGGGGCGGAGTCGGTCACCGAGGAGCTCTTCCCGAAGGAGCTTGCGATCGGCGAGGCCGTCTTCCCGCTCGCCTATCGCTTCGAGCCGGGGCATCCCATGGACGGCGTCACTATCATCGTGCCGCTCGCGTTGCTGAACCAGGTGGACGAGGGCGAGATCGACTGGCTGGTACCCGGCATGATTCGCGAGAAGGTCGGGTTGAGCATGAAGGCGCTGCCGAAGCGCATCCGCACGCAGCTCGTCCCCGTGCCCGAGCACACCACGAAGTTCCTGGAGCAGGCGCAACCGGGTGCCAAGACGGTGAAGGACGCGGTACTCGAATACGCCTCGCGCTTGAGCGGCGAGCGCCTCGACGACACCGTCTGGTCGAAGGACGACGTGCCGCCGCACCTGCGCATGAACATTCGCGTCATGGACGAGGCGAAGCGCGAGCTCGCCATGGGGCGCGACCTTGCCGAGCTGAGGAAGCGCCTCGGCGAGGCGGCGAGCCTCACCCTCGCGAAGGCCAAGCCCGGCATGGAGCGCGAGGGGATCACGGCGTGGGATTTCGGCGACCTTCCCGAGCAGGTGACTTTCAAGCGTGGCAACCAGACCTTGACGGGATTTCCCGCGCTGGCGGATGAAGGGAGGAACGTCGCGCTCCGGCTCATGGACACGAAGGACAAGGCCGCGTCCGCGCATCGCGATGGCGTGAAGCGCCTCATGGCTCTCGACCTGAAGGAGCAGGTGCGCGCGCTCGAGCGCGGCTTGCCCGGCTTCAACGCGCTCGCCCTCAAGTTCAATGCGGCGATCCCGGCGGACAAGCTGAAGGCCGACCTCATCGAGGCGATCGTCGATCGCGCCTTCATCGGCGAGGACGAGGTGCCGCGCACCCAGAAGGCGTTCGAGGACCAGAAGAAGCGCGCCAAGACGCGGCTCCCCGCGGTGAGCGAGGGCGCCTCGCGCTACGCGGCGGCGATCGGGGAAGCGAGCCAGAAGCTCGTCCAGTCGCTCGCGCAGAATGCATCCCTCGGCCGCGTCGCGCAGGAAGCGAAGGGCCAGCGCGAGCGCATGGTCTATCCCGGCTTCCTAGCGCGCACTCCATGGGAGCGACTCGAGCACGTGCCGCGCTACCTCAACGGCTATGCGCTGCGCATGCAGAAGTACCGTGGCAATCCCGCGCGCGACCAGAAGCACGCCGCGGCGGTGCAGGCCTTGTGGCTCAACTACGAGACGCGCGCGAAGGCCGACCGCGAGGCCGGCCGCGCCGATGCGAAGCTCGAGGAATTTCGCTGGTTGATCGAGGAGCTGCGCATCTCGCTCTTCGCGCAGGAGCTGCGCACGCCGTTCCCGGTGTCGGCCAAGCGGCTGCAGAAGTTCTGGGACGAGCACCTGAGATAGGGTGAATGGAAATGAACGACGCCACCGATCGGTTCCGCCTCGCCTCCCGAATGGCCCACATCGAGGCCTTCGAGGTGATGGAGATCCAGAGCCTCGCGCGCGAGGTCGAGGCGCAGGGCCGCGACGTGATCCACCTCGAGATCGGCGAGCCGGACTTCACCACGCCGCGCCCGATCGTCGAGGCGGCAAAGCGCGCGCTCGACACGAAGCCGATGTTCTACACCTCGGCGCTGGGCCTCATGGAGCTGCGCGAGGCGATCTCGAGGTTCTACCGCGAGCGCTACAAGGTCGAGGTGCCCGCCGCCCGCATCGTCGTCACCGCGGGCTCGAGTGCCGCGCTGCTGCTCGCGTTCGGCGTCTTGCTGGACGAGGGCGACGAGGTTCTTCTCACCGATCCGAGCTATCCGTGCAACCGGCACTTCGCCCGCACGCTGGGCGGTGTGCCGGTGCTGGCACCGGTCGGCCCCGGGAGCCGCTACCAGATGACCGCCGTGGTCGCGCGCCGGCACTGGACCTCGAAGACGCGCATCGCCATGGTAGCGACCCCGTCCAACCCCACCGGCACGATGGTGACGCCGGAGGAGATCGCCGAGCTCGCGGCGCTCGCCCGTGAGAGGAAGGCGACACTGGTGGTCGACGAGATCTATCACGGCCTCACCTACGGCATCGACGCGCATACGGCGGCCGAAACCGGCGAGGACGTCTTCGTCATCAACAGCTTCTCGAAGTACTTCCAGATGACCGGCTGGCGCCTGGGCTGGCTCGTGGCGCCGCCCGCGTACGTGCGCGACATCGAGAAGCTCGCGCAGAACCTCTTCATCTCGCCCTCGACGCTGGCGCAGCACGCGGCGCTCGCCTGCTTCGATCCGCGCACCATCGCGATCGTGGAGGAGCGCCGCAACGAGCTGGACCAACGTCGCAAGTTCCTCATCCCGGCGCTCGAATCCCTGGGCTTTGGCATTCCCGTGGTGCCCGAAGGCGCGTTCTACATCTACGCCGACAGCTCGCGTCTCGCACCCGACAGCTTCGTGCTCGCGCGCCGCATCCTCACCGAGGCGGGCGTGGCCGTCACGCCCGGCAAGGACTTCGGCCACCACGAGCCCGAGCGCCACATCCGCTTCGCCTATACGCAGCCGATCGCGCGCCTCGAGGAAGCCGTGGCGCGCATTCGCAAACTCCTCGCCCGGAGCTGACCATGTGGCTCGACGCCGTCCTCGCCTACCTGCATTTCGCCGCGATCTTCATCCTGTTCAGCTACCTCATCGTCGAGGCGCTGATGCTGAAGGGCACTCTCGACGCCGCGGCGATCCGCCGGCTCGGCCGCATCGACCTGATCTACGGCGGCGCGGCGGTCGCGGTGCTCGTCACCGGCTTCCTGCGGCTCGTCTACGGCGCCAAGGGGCCTGATTTCTACCTGCAGTCGTGGCCCGTCTACGTGAAGATCGGGCTCTTCCTGCTGGTGGGGATGATCTCGGTCACGTCGACCCTTGCCTACGTGCGCTGGCGCCGCTACCTCGACCACGACGCGGCCTGGAAGGTGCCGGAGGCCGAGCAGCGCCGCATGCGCCGTATCGTCATGATTCAGCTCCACATTGCGGGCGCGATCCCGGTGTTCGCGGTGGTCATGTCGCGCGGACTCGGTCGCTGACCCTAGCGCACATAGGTACGGTGCCGGACAGAAAGGGGCGCATACTGGGGCCGTCATGCCGACGCTTGGGCCCAAGAGCAATCGCCTCCTCGCCGCGCTCTCCGCAGTCGAGCTGAAGCGCCTGCGCTCGCATCTCGAGCTGGTCGAATTGCCGTTGGGCTTAGCCGTGTATGAATCCGGCCGGGTCCTCGAGCATCTCTACTTCCCCGTCAACTCCATCGTCTCGCTCCTCTACGTGATGGAGGATGGCGCGTCGGCCGAGATCGCCGTGGTCGGCAACGAGGGCGTGGTGGGCATCTCGCTCTTCATGGGCGGCGAGAGCACCCCGAGCCGTGCCGTGGTGCAGAGCGCGGGCCAGGCCTACCGGTTGCCCGCTCGCATGATGCAGGTGGAGTTCAACCGCGGCGGAAGCCTGCAGCACCTGCTGCTGCGCTACACCCAGTCGCTCATCACGCAGATGGCGCAGACCGCGGTCTGCAACCGCCACCATTCCGTCGACCAGCAGCTCTGCCGCTGGCTCCTCTTGAGCCTCGACCGCCTCTCGGGCACCGACCTCGTCATGACCCAGGAGCTCATCGCCAACATGCTGGGTGTGCGCCGCGAGGGCGTGACGGCGGCGGCGGGAAAGTTGCAGAAGGCGGGCGTGATCAACTACCGGCGCGGGCACATCTCGGTGCTCGACCGCAGGAAGCTCGAGAAGCTTTCGTGCGAGTGCTACGCGGTGGTGCGCCGCGAGTGCGACCGCCTGTCCGACTACGAGGGCCTCGCGCGCATCTTCGCGAAGCCCTCCGCCCGCTAGCGCCGGTTGGTGTGGCGCACGTTGGGGTTGAGCCGGTCGATGTCGGCCTGCACCTGGTCGCGGCTACGCTCGTAGACGAGCTCCCGGCCCATCACGCTGCCCACGTACGCCATGCCGTTCCTGGTGGGCGCAAGGCTCGCCTTCACGCTGTGCACGCCTTCGCCGAGCACGACCTGGATCACCTCCGCTCGCTTGCTCAGCACCACGACCTCCAGCGTCTGCCCGTTCTCCATCTTCACCTTGATTCTCTCGTCGGACATCGGCTTCTCCTAGTGGACGGTGCCGCCGCCCGCGCTGGGAGGCACGGGGACGGGGCTCGGCGCGTCCGCCCGCGGCTGGGACGCCGTGAGCGAATGATGCAGGAATAGCGAGAGGAGGTGGGCGCGCTCCGGGGGCGGGATGGCGATCGACACCCAGCCGTGGCCCAGGTGCTTGAACTGCACGATGGTGTTCTCGCCCGCAAGGAACACGAGCCACGCCGGGTTGAACGTCGCATCGAACTCCTTGGGCGCCTCGGCCGGCATGGGATCGGAACGCTTGGTGCGCTCCTTCGCCGCCATCGCCACAAGCGCGTCGAGCTCCGGCGCGGTGAGCCTCGCGATTTCGTCCTGGGTCATCATGGGGTGCCTCCGGGGGCGGCGACTGCGGCTGCGTGCGCGCGCCGCCAGCGAAGGATGCCGATCGCATACGCCGTGTAGTAGGCGAGCAGCATGCCGATGATCACGAGCGTGAGCGGGCTTCGGGTGAAGTCCTGCATCTGCCCGCCGCGCGCAATGCCGGGCATCGTCGATATCTCGACGAAGCGATACAGAACGCGCGCCACCATCAGCAGCATGAGCGCGATGCCGATGCGCGCGTTGGGCGTGAAGTAGACGCCGTCGGGCATCGACTCGAAGCGCGTCGAGCGCAGCCCGAAGTGCGCGAGCACGGCGCCCACCGCGATCCCCGCGGCGAGCGCCACCTCCGAGAGCGGATGCACGAGCGACATCACGGCGAGCAGGACGAGGATGGCGGGAAAGAAGATCGCCGCCGTCCAGTGGCGCCACGCCCGCGACTTCTGCCGGCTCACGAGGCGCCGGTAACGCGAGTAAAGCCGCCACAGGATGAGCGGGACGAGGGCGACGATGACGAGGGTCGGTGTGAGGGTCATCGGGAGAGTTTAAAGCGGCCTGCCGAATCAAGCGAGTTACTTGGGCGAGGAAGCGAGAGCGTCGGCGATGATCCTCTCGGGGTCGGCCCTCATCGCCATCTCGCGCAGCACGCGGTTGCGTTCGTCCATGTTCTGCGGCGTAACCCGATCGTGCCCCGCGGCGATCTCGCGCACCAGCGCCGAGGAGACCTTCGGCGAGAAGTGGTACATGTCGCGGTAGTCCTCGAGGTGCGTGATCCAGTCGGTGCGCTCCTGGAAATCGTGGATCCGCACGTTCGGGTGCTTCGCCATCTCGGAGACGAAGCGCCGCTTGAAATCGAGGCTGAGATCGAGCTGGTCGCGCTGGCGGAAGTCGGCCCACACCAGGATCGAGTAGGGCGGCCACACGAAGATGAAGCGTGTCTGCGGATGGGCGCGCACCAGCGGCACGAGGTTCGCCTCGAAGCTCTTGATCATTGCGCGCAGCGTGCGGTGGGGCTGCTTGAAGCGCTTGTTCAGGTCCTTGAGGTCGAGGTGCTCGACCACGCTCTTCACCGAGAATTCCGCCGTGTCGCCCCAATACCACGGGTTGTCGCGGTCCTCGCGGTAGCCCACCTCACGGCGGCCGAGAAGGATGTTGAGGGACTTCCTCAACGTCGCCATCGAGAGCACGTAGGGATAGTCGTTCCATCGCAGCGAATCGTAGAGGTAGAGCGGCAGCGGGTCGGGGATGCCGGTGCGGTTCACGTCTCCCGAGAACATGTTGAAGTCGACGTTGTAGATCACTTCCTTTACGCGGCCGTGGGCGAGCGACGACTCGAGGAGCTTTCGCGCCTCGTAGGCGGTGAGCGCCGAGAATGAGAGGTTGAAGGTCTTGCCCGCGCCGAAGGCCTTGTCCACCTCGCTCCCGGAGACGTTCTCCATGAACGACGAGCTCACGATGGCGCGGTCGAAATCGTAGTTGCGCGCGATGCCGGGGTTCTCGTGGCGCTGGAAGGAATAGTAGAAGCGCGGCACGTAGCTCGCGGGCACGCGGTATTGCTGGAAGGGGTCGACGCGGTAGTTGATGGCGCCTGCGGCGAGGAGGAGCGCGACGGCGCCGAGGAGCGAATTGCGGATGAAGCGCGCCGGCGTCATCAGAAGTTGAAGTAGAGGAATTCGGTGGGATTGCCGACGCTCAGGATCCCCGCGGCGAGGAGCAGCGCCGTGGCCGCCTGCAGCGGCCATCCAAACGACATCTCGGCCGCGATGCGGTTGGAGTTCTTCGGCAGCATGGCGATCGCGCACGCGATGGCAAGGGTCGCGAGCGCGTAGGAGGGCGGCATGCCGCGCATCGCCTGGAAGCCGCGGCCGCCGAGGAGCGAGACGTAAAACGCATGCGCGGTG
>JBDTXQ010000112.1:0-7705 GCA_040006115.1 Usitatibacter sp. | reverse complement strand
CAACGCGTGCAGGTGGTGGAACACTTCCAGCGCGATGCGGCGCATGGCGCGCTGCGCGACCTTCACGAAAACGATGTCGCGCAGCTCGTTGAAAAGCGTGCTCGAAAGCCGCAGCATCGCGTAGGCGAGGAGCAGCGACACCGGCACCGCGAGGAGCGCCTTGTCGCCCGTGAGGCCGTCGACGATCGACTTCATCACGATCGGCACGGTGATGTTGGCGAGCTTCGCGGCGATCAGGAAGGCGAGCGCGAGGACGACGCGTCCGCGGAATTCCCAGAGGTAAGGAAACAGCCTGCGGACGACGGAAAGGTCGCTGCGCGCGATCGGCGCGGTGGTGGAATTCATTTGCTTCGGTATAGTAACAGCCGACATTCGACACCCTTTCGCGATGCCCCGCTTCGCCGCCAACCTGGGCTTCCTTTTTCCCGAGCACCCGTTCCTCGAGCGCTTCGCCGCGGCGCGCCGCGCGGGCTTCCGCGCGGTGGAGTTCGCCGTGCCCTACGACCATCCCGCCGCCGAGCTCGCCAGCCGCATCGCCGACAACGGCCTCGAGTGCATCCTCGTGAACCTGCCCATGGGCGAGCGCGCGAAAGGCGACTTCGGCTTCGCGTGCCGGCCGGGCCGCGAGCGCGAGTTCGCCGAGGGGGTCGCGAGCGGCATCCGCTACGCCCATGCGCTCGGGGTGCCGAAGTTGAATTGCATCTCGGGGGTCGCGAAGGCGGGCGAGGATCCTGCGCTGCTGCGGCGCACCCTCATCTCCAACATGCGTCTCGCGGCGCGCGAATTCAAGACTGCGGGCCTCGACCTGGTGATCGAGCCGCTCAACACCGTGGACTTCCCGGGCTTCATCGTGCCGCGCTCGCCCGACGTCGTGAAGCTCATCGAGGACATCGGCGAGGGCAACGTGGGCCTGCAGTGCGATCTCTACCACACGGTGATGATGGGCGACGATCCGGCCGCGATCATGGACGAGTGCTGGCCCGCGATCCGCCATATCCAGTTCGCCGACGCGCCCGGGCGCCACGAGCCCGGCACGGGCAAGGTTGATTTCGCGCCGCTCTTCGAGCAGATCGACCGCAAGGGGTATGCGGGCTGGGTCGCCGCCGAATACCACCCCAGCCGCCCCACCCCCGAAACCGTCTCGTCCTTCCTGCCCTGAAAAGCCGCGCTACCACATAGTCCGAATGGAGTGGTGGCGCGGGGTCGCGGTTCACGGCGCGGCCAAACTGGGACGCTAGCCTTTGGGTAACTCCCGGAGGTTCCATGCCACTCCCGCGCCTGCTGGTCCCCGTGCTCGCCCTCGTCGCGGTGAGCGCGATGCCGGCCGCGGCGGCGGTGATGCGCACGTCCACGGAGAAGGTGGCGATGCGGCAGGACGCCGGATACCAGGCGCTCATCGACGCCGCCAATGCCGTGGTCGGCGTCAAGGTGAGGGCGCTCGCAAACGCGCGCAGCATCGAGAGCCTCGGGGCGGAGCGCATCGGCTCCGGCGTCGTGATCGGCAGCGACGGCCTCGTGCTCACCATCGGCTACCTCATCATGGAAGCCGACCAGGTCGAGGTGAACGACTCCGACGGCACGTCCATTCCCGCCACGGTCGTGGCCTATGACCATGCGACCGGCTTCGGCCTGGTGCGCCCCATGAAGAAGCTCGCGCCGAAGCCGATTCGCATCGGCACCTCGGCCTCGGTCGCGCAGCTCGATCGCCTGATGATCGTGACCGGTGGCGACGAGCAGACCCTCTCGATCGCGACGGTGGTATCGCGGCGCCAATTCGCGGGCTACTGGGAATACCTCATCGACGGCGCGATCTTCACCTCGCCCCCGCGCCTCGACCACAGCGGCGCGGCCCTCATCAACAAGGACGGCGAGCTGGTCGGCGTGGGTTCCCTCCTCGTGATGGATGCGCTCAATCCCGGCGAGCGCCTGCCCGGCAACATGTTCGTCCCGGTCGATCTCCTCAAGCCCGTGCTCGACAACCTCGTGCGCACCGGCGGCAACCACGGTGCGCTCCGCCCCTGGCTCGGGGTGAATTCCCTCGAGGAGGATGGACGCGTCAAGGTGATGCAGGTGAACGAGGAGAGCCCCGCGGACGTGGCGGGCATCACCGCGGGCGACATCATCCTGAAGGTGAACGGCGAGCCGGTCGACTGCCTCGAGAAGTTCTACGGCAAGCTATGGAGCGCGGGGGCGCGGCCGGGCAACGACGTGCACCTCACGGTCCTGCACGGCGTGAGCCTGCGCGAAGTGATCGTGCGATCGATCGAGCGCCAGGAATACATGCGCCGCAAGCCCTCGATCTGAAGTCGGTCCCCCGAAGGCGCATGGCGCGTCAGCGGATCCGGTAGCCCGCCACCCGCCAGGCGCCGTCCTTCTCGCGCATCGGCGTCACCAGCTCGACCGACTGCGGCCGGTTCTCGAAGCGGGTGTCGTACTGGATCACGACGTACTCTGCTTCGTGCACGCCCGGAAGCGTGCGTGTGTAGGTCGCCGAGCGCAGCTTCCGCACCATCACCACACCCAGCGCGCCGCGTTCGGCGGCGAGCGTCGTCTCCCATTGCACCTTCGGGACCGCCTCGCGCAGCGTCGCGGCGGACTCGTCCCAGCTCTCGGCGAAGCGGCCGGCGTCCATGTGGGCGAGCCAGCCGGCGGCGGCGTTCATCGCGGGAGCGGTGTCGAGCACGATGGGCGCGTGGGTCGTCGGCTCCGCCGTGTCCTCGGCACCGTACGCGGACACCGCGATGATGGCCGCGGCGAGTAGCAGCGCGAAGAGCGCCTTGAAATGGTTCATTGGTCGTCCTCCCGGGGCGCTAGCGGCGCTGCGCCGTCTCGTGCAGGTGCCGCAGGTAGACAAAGCCCGCGAGGGTCGCGATCGCCACCGGCGCCATGACGACGGCGATCGCGCTCCAACCGGTGCCGTAGCGCGGGCCGTACGCGATGATCGCAGCGCTCACGATCGACGCCCCGACCATCGCGCGGCCCGTGAACGCGTTCGCCGCATACCAGAGCGCCGGGTCGGAGAGCGTGAATTTCGTCTTGAAGCCGTAAAAGCGATTGGGCGGGACCCAGCGCAGCGCGAGCGGCAGCGCGGTGATCGCCGTGAGGCAGCAGACGAAAAGGAGCCACTCATCCCCGCCCGCCTGCGCTCCGAAAATCCAGTCGTGCGATTGCATCGTGTCCCTCCTCAGGCCTTGCGCGACTTGCGCGCCGTGCCGTGCGCGGAGATGCCGCGCTTCGCGAGCGCCTCGCGCAGCAGGTACTCGACCTGGCTGTTGGCCGAGCGCAGCTCCGCCTGCGCGAGGCGCTCGATCTCGGCCCAGAGCTCCGGGTCGATGCGAAGCAGGTACGCCTTGCGCTCGCCCATCGCCGATCAGGTGTAGAGCGTCCCGGTGTTCACGATCGGCTGCGTGTCGCGCTCCGAGCACAGCACCACCATCAGGTTCGAAACCATCGCCGCGCGCCTCTCGTCGTCCAGCTCCACCACGTTCTTCTCCGACAGGCTCTTCAGGGCCATCTCGACCATCGACACCGCGCCGATCACGATCTTGGCGCGCGCCGAGATGACCGCCTCGGCCTGCTGGCGGCGCAGCATCGCGCCGGCGATCTCCGGGGCGTAGGCGAGGTGGGTGAGCTTGGCCTCCTCGATCTTCACGCCAGCCTGCTGGACGCGCTCCTGCAGCTCCGCGCGCAGCGCATCGGCCACCGTGTCGGCGCCGGCGCGCAGCGTCACCTCGTGCTCGTCGTGCTCCTCGCCGAAATCGTAGTTGTAGCGCGTGGCGACGTGGCGCAGGGCCGACTCGCTCTGCACCCTCACGAAGCTCTCGAAGTCCTCGACGTCGAACATCGCCTGCGCGGTGTCCTCGACGCGCCACACCACGACGGCGCCAATCTCCACGGGGTTGCCGCGCTTGTCGTTCACCTTGAGCGTCTCGATGTTCTGGTTGCGCGCGCGCACGCTCACGCGCTTCCTGCCGTTCCACGGGAGCGTCCAGCGCAACCCGGCGAGGCGCTCCGTGCCGATATAGCTGCCGAAGAGCGTGAGCACGCTCGCCTCGTTGGGCTGCAGCATGAAGAAGCCCGGGGCGATGAACGCGATGGCGATGCCGCCCACGGCGAGGACGAGCGGGTTTCGCACCAGCACGACCATGGCGACCTCGACGAACACGATGCCGATCAGCAGGAACAGCATGGCGATGCCGTTCATGGTGGCGGCGGGTTTCTCGAAATTGCCTTTCCGGTACTCAGCCATCGCGGTCACTCCTCGCCGGCTCGGCCGGCTGCTATTGATGTGATATCACTTTGATACAAATCGGGGGCGCTTGTCAAGCGGGCGATAGAATCGGGGCATGGAAGGCCTCACCATCGTCGATTCCGCAACCCAGCTCGACGCCTCGTCGCGCGGCAACGTGGCGGTCTGCGGATCCCACGGCGCGCTCTACGCCGCGTGGCTTGCCGCCAACTCGCGCGTTCGCGCGGTGATCCTCAACGACGCGGGCCTCGGCAAGCACTCCGCCGGCGTCGCAGGCGTCGCGTGGCTGGGCGGGCTCGGCATCGCCGCGAGCGCCATCGACCGCCGCAGCGCGCGCATCGGCGACGGCGTGGACATGCTCGACAACGGGCTGGTCTCGATGGCGAACGACATCGCCGCCGCGCACGGGTGCCTTCCCGGGCACACGTGTCGCCAGGTGGCGGAATGCCTGCTCGAGAATTCGCAGGAATCACGCGAGGAGATTCCCGAGATCGGCGAGACGCGGCTGCGCATCGCCAACTCCGGGCACCGCGAGGTGTGGGCGCTCGACTCGGTCACGCTCGCGCGGCCCGACGACCGGCGCGCGATCCTGGTGACCGGCTCCCACGGCGCGCTCATGGGCGGGCATACCGACAGCCTGCTCGAGGTCGACGTGTTCGCCGCGTTCTTCAACGACGCGGGCGGCGGCAAGGACGACGCCGGATTCTCGCGGCTTCCGGGGCTGGAGAAGCGCGGCATCGCGGCGGGCACGGTGTCGTGCAACACCGCGCGCATCGGCGACGGGCGCTCCAGCTACGACACCGGGGTCCTTTCGCGCATCAACGCGGTCGCGAGCCGCCTCGAGCTGCGCGAGGGCATGAGCCTGCGCGACGCCGTCGCGCGGTTGGTGGGCTTGGGCTAACCAGGGTAACTGGGGGTCAGAGCGGGGTCTGACCCCGATTCGTCAGTCTCCTGCCTTGATTCCATTGTCCTTGACCACTGCTGCCCAGCGCGGGATCTCGGTGCGCAGGAACCGGTCGAGCGCCTCGGGGCCGCCGCCCACGATGTCGATGCCCTGCTCGTTCAGCTTCTGCGCGACCGCGGGGTTCTGCAGCGCCTTGTTGAGCTCCGCGTTCATGCGCTTCACGATCGCGGCCGGCGTTCCCGCGGGCGCGATCACGCCCCACCAGGAGAGCGCAGAGAATCCCGGCACGCCCTGCTCGGCGACGGTCTGCACTCCAGGAAAGTGGGGCGAAGGTTTCTCGGAAGTCACGGCAAGAGCCTTCAGCTTCCCGCCCTTCACGTGCGGGTTCACCAGGAAGACCGAGCCGATGGCGAGCGGCACCTGGCCGCCGACCGCGTCGGTCATGAGGGGACCTCCGCCTCGATAGGGCACGTGGATGAACTCCGCTTGCGTGAGCTTGCCGATCTGCGTGATGGCGAGGTGGCCGAGGCTGCCGGTGCCGATGGAGCCGATGGCGACACCGCCTTTCTTCTGTTTCGCCGCGGCGAGCACGTCGCGGAAGTCCTTGTACGGTTGGCCCACGTGCGCCACGAGCGCCATGGGCGCCGTGCCCACGAGCATCACCGACGCCAGGTCCTTCAGCGTGTCGTAGGGGATGTTGGGAATGAGCGACGCATTCACTGCGTGCGTGTCGAATACCACGCCGAACGTGTAGCCGTCGGGCAGCGAGGTCGCGACCACCTGCGTGCCGATCGAGCCCGAAGCGCCGCCGCGGTTATCGACGATGAATTGCTGGCCGGTCTGCACCGTGAGTTGCTGCGCGAAGATGCGCGAGACCTGGTCCACGGAACCGCCGGGCGGGAACACCGAGACGATCTTCACCGTCTTCGCGGGCCACGGGGCCTGCGCCACCGCGAGGGCCGCGCCCGCCGCGACGAGCCCGCATGCGATGATCGAGATACCTTTGCGCCACTGCGCCATTCCATCCTCCGTATGTCGAATTTTTATCCGCAAGCGCCCGTCGATCTATGCCGAGGTCGCCTCGCCCTCGTACGACTGTCCGCCGCCATAGCTGCCGAGCGCCGTCAGCGTGCCGCCCTTCTTCAACGTGACCGCGCAGTACTTCACCTCCGCGATCTTGCCGAAAGGATCGAGCGCCGCGTTGGTGAGCAGGTTCGCCGCGGCCTCGTAGAACGCGAACGGAATGAAGACCGAACCCGGCGCGATGCCGTCGTCGACGCGCGCGACGAGCGCGATCTCGCCGCGGCGCGAGGCGACCGTCACGACCTCGCCAGGCTTCGCCCCGATCGCGTCGAGGTCGAGCGGATTCACCGAGCACACGGCCATGGGCTCGATCGCGTCGAGCACCGAGGCGCGCCGCGTCATCGATCCGGTGTGCCAGTGCTCGAGCTGCCGGCCGGTGATGAGCACCAGCGGGTATTGCGCATCGGGGCGCTCGTTCGCCGGAATGATGTCGGCGGGCATGAACCGACCGCGTCCGTCCTTGGTCGGGAAGCTCTCGGTGAAGACCACGGGTTGCCCCGGATCGTGCTCGGTGCGGCACGGATAGGTGACCGACGACTGCTCGAGGAGCCGCTCCCAGGTGATGCCCGTGATGCTGTTCATCGCCTGGCGCATCTCTTCATACACCCCGGCGACGCCGCTCTCTGGCCCCGGATAATTCCAGCCGCAGCCCAGGCGGTTGGCGAGCTGCTGGATGATCCACAGGTCCTGGCGCGCGTCTCCGGGCATGTCGAGCGCGCGCTTGCCGAGCTGCACCATGCGGTCGGTGTTGGTGACGGTGCCCATCTTCTCGGGCCACGCGGAGGCGGGAAGGACCACGTCGGCGAAGTACGCGGTTTCGGTGAGGAAGATGTCCTGCACCACGAGCATGTCGAGCGCGGCGAGGCCTTCGCGCGCGTGGTGCGCGTTCGGATCCGACATCGCGGGGTTCTCGCCCATGACGTACATGCCCTTGATCTTTCCATCGCACGCCGCGTCCATGATCTCGACCACGGTGAGCCCGGGATTGTGGTCGAGCGTGCGGCCCCAGAACTTCTCGAAGCGCGCGATCGCCTCGGGGTTGTCGACGCGCTGGTAGTCGGGATACATCATCGGGATCAAGCCCGCGTCGGAGGCGCCCTGCACGTTGTTCTGGCCGCGCAGCGGATGCAGCCCGGTGCCGGGCCGCCCGATCTGCCCGGTCATGAGCGACAACGCGATGAGGCAACGGGCGTTGTCCGTGCCGTGCACGTGCTGCGAGATGCCCATCCCCCAGAGGATCATCGACCCCCGGGACGTGGCGTAGGCGCGCGCCACCTCGCGGATCGTCTCCGCGGGGATGCCGCAGAGGGGCGCCATCTTCTCGGGGCTGAAGCCCTTCGCGTTTTCCTTGAGCGCCTCGTAGTTGCTGGTGCGCTGGCGCACGAACTCCGCGTCCACGAGGTTCTCGTCGATGATGGTGTGGATCATCGCGTTCAGCAGCGCGACGTCCATGTCCGCGGTGAACTGCA
>JBDTXQ010000111.1:0-7714 GCA_040006115.1 Usitatibacter sp. | reverse complement strand
CCTTCATGCGCACCGTCGCGGAGGTGAAGCGCCCGTCGCGCAACGCGAGGTCGACCACCTCGCTGTCGTAGGTGACCTCGACGCCGAGCGCTTCGGCGGCCCTGTAGTACGCGTTCATCAGCGCCTTGCCGCCGCCGAGGAAGAAGGCGTTGGTGCGCGACAGGTGCAGCGTGCCCCCCAAGGGGGCCTGGAAGCGCACGCCGTGCTGCTTCATCCACGGCAGGTGGCGCTCGGTCTCCCGGATCGCCATGCGCGCAAGCCTCTCGTCGGTGAGCCCGCCAGTCACCTTGAGGAGGTCCTGCCAATATTCCTCCTCGGGATAGGCGCCCGTGAGGACGTCGAGTGGCCCCGGGTGCATGGTGCGAATGTTGCGCGTGTGGCGGCTGTTGCCGCCCCGGTAGTGGATCGGTGCCGCCTCGACCACCAGCACCGCGAGCCCCGCTCGGCGCGCCGTGATGGCGGCGCAGAGGGCCGCATTTCCGCCTCCGAGGATGAGAAGGTCGTAGGTCCGGGTGGCATCCACTAGTACACGACTTCGACGTTCTTCTCGTCGAGCCACTCGGCGAGGGAATCGAGGAGCGGCGCGGACACCTTCACCCGGCAGCTCTCCGGAAGACGGATATCGCATTCGCCTTGTGCGTTGCGATAACGAATCGCGACGTGGCATTTGCCGCCAGCATACTGCGCGAGCAGCGCCTTCAGCTTCGCCGAATCGGCCTGCCCGTTGATCGACAGGCGCAGCAGTCGCGCGTGCGCCGCGCGGACTTCCGCGAGGTCCATCAGGCTCTCCGCCGTGATGCGCAGCCCGCCGGAAAACTCGTCGAGGAAGATCTTTCCCTTCACCACGATCACCTGGTCTTCCTGCACCACCGCGCGCTTCTCGTGGAAGAGCTCGCCGAAGACCACGACTTCCACGCGCGCGGTGCCGTCGTCGAGGGTGAGGATCGCCATGCGGCCGCGGCGCGAGTTGCGCATCTGTACCCCGTAGATCACGCCGGCCAGCATGATCGACTCCATCTGCGGCGCGAGGTTGGCGAGCGGCGTGCGCGCGAAGCGGCGCAGCTCCTCGCGATAGGCGTTGAACGGGTGGCCGGAGAGATAGAAGCCGAGGCTCTGCTTCTCGTTCACGAGGCGCTCGCGCTCGCCCCACATCGCCGCGCGCGTGAGCTCGAACGACTCGGCGTCCCCGCCTGAGCCCCCGAAGAGGCTCGTCTGCGAGGCGAAGTGCTCGGCGTGCTCGGCCCCCTCGATGGCGGCTCCCAGCGACGCGAGGAGGCTCGCGCGGTTGGACTCGATCGAATCGAAGGCGCCGGCGCGGATCATCGCCTCCATGGCGCGGCGGTTCACGATGCGCCGGTCCACGCGACGGCAGAAATCGGCGAGGCCGGTAAAAGGCCCCGCATCCCCACGCGCCTTCATCAGGTTCGCGATCGCCTGCTCGCCGGTGCCCTTCACGGCGCCCAGCCCGTAGCGGATGCGCTTCGCGTCGAGCGGCACGAAGCGGTAGCCGGAAGCGTTCACGTCGGGCGGCAGGATCGCGATCCCGTGCGCCCTGGCGTCGTCGTAGAAGATCTGCACCTTGTCGGTGTCGTCCATCACCGCCGACAGGTTGGCCGCCATGAAGGCCGAGAGGTGATGCGCCTTCAGGTATGCGGTCTGGTAGGCGACCAGCGCGTAGGCCGCCGCATGGGACTTGTTAAAGCCGTAGCCCGCGAACTTCTCCATCAGGTCGAAGATCTGGTCGGCCTTGGCGGGCGTGAGGCCGTTCTTCGCCGCGCCTTCCTTGAAGATCGCGCGCTGCGCGGCCATCTCCTCCGCCTTCTTCTTTCCCATCGCGCGGCGCAGCAGGTCCGCGCCGCCGAGCGTGTAGCCGCCCAGCACCTGCGCGATCTGCATCACCTGCTCCTGGTACACCATGATCCCGTAGGTGGGCCCGAGGATGGGCTCGAGGCGCGCATCGGGATAGTCGACGCGCTGGCGCCCGTGCTTCCTCTCGATGAAGTCGGGGATGAGGTCCATCGGGCCGGGGCGGTAGAGCGCCACCAGCGCTATCACCTCGTCGAAGCGGTCGGGCTTCAGGCGCTTGATGAGGTCCTTCATGCCGCGCGATTCGAGCTGGAACACGGCGGTCGAGTGGCCTCGCGAGAGGAGCTGGTAGCTCGCGGGGTCGTCGAGCGGGATCTTGTCGAGGTCGAAGTCCTGGTGGCCGAGGAGCTTCACGAAGCGCACCGCCCAGTCGAGGATGGTGAGGGTGGTGAGCCCCAGGAAGTCGAACTTCACCAGGCCCGCCTTCTCGACATCGTCCTTGTCGAACTGGCTCACCATCGCGCTGGAGTTCTCGGCGCAGTAGAGCGGCGTGAAATCGGTCAACTTGCCGGGCGCGATGATGACGCCGCCCGCGTGCATGCCGACGTTGCGCGCGAGGCCCTCGAGCGAGCGCGCCAGGTCGATCAGCTCGCGCACCTCTTCCTGCTCGTTCATCAGCGCCTTCAGCTGCGGCTCGGCGACAAGCGCCTTCTCCAGCGTGATGCCGAGCTCGAAGGGAATCAGCTTCGCGATGCGGTCGACCTCCCCGTAGGGCATGGAGAGCACGCGCCCCACGTCGCGCACGACGGCCTTCGCCGCCATGGTGCCGAAGGTCACGATCTGCGAGACGCACTGCGCGCCGTATTTCTCCTTCACGTAGTCGATCACCCGGTCGCGCCCGTCCTGGCAGAAGTCGATGTCGAAGTCGGGCATCGACACGCGCTCGGGATTCAAGAAGCGCTCGAAGAGGAGGTCGTAGCGCAACGGGTCGAGGTCGGTGATGCCGAGCGAGTAGGCGACCAGCGAGCCCGCGCCGGAGCCACGCCCCGGCCCCACCGGCACGCCGTGGGTCTTGGCCCAGTTGATGAAGTCCGCGACGATGAGGAAGTAGCCCGCGAACCCCATCTGGATGATGGTCTTCACCTCGAACTCGAGGCGTTCGCGGTAGCGAGCTTCGGCCTCGCGGCGCATGCCTTCGTCCGGATAGAGGTGCACGAGGCGGCGCGCAAGCCCCTCGTTGGACTGTACCCGCAGGTAATCCTCGATCGACTCGCCGCCGGGCGTCGGGAAATCCGGCAACCGGCTCTTGCCCAGGGTGAATTCGAACGCGCAGCGCCGCGCGATCTCGACGGAGTTCTCGAGCGCGGCGGGCAGGTCCGCAAAAAGCTGCGCCATCTCCGCCTGGCTCTTGAAGTATTGCGACGGCCGGAACTCGCGCGGGCGGCGGTTATCGCCGAGCACGAAACCCTGGGCGATGCAGACGCGCGCTTCGTGGGCCCTGAAATCCCCGGGCCTTATGAATTGCACGGTGTGCGTCGCCACGACGGGCAGCCCGACCCGCTCCGCAAGGGCGACCGAGGCCTGGACGAACGCCGCGCTCCTCACCGGGTCGACGCGCTGGACCTCGATGTAGAAGGCGCCCGGAAAGTCCGCGCCCCACTCGCGCGCGGCGGCGTCGGCGTGCTCGCGGCCTGCCGATGCGAGCGCCGCGCCCACATCGCCCGCCTCCGCGCCGGACAACACGATGAGGCCCGCGATCCCGCGCAGCCATTCGCGCCGCACCTCGGCGCGCCCACGCCAATGGTTCTCGGCGTGAGCCCGGGAAAGAAGCTCGCAGAGAGCGAGGTAGCCCGCGCCGTTGCGGCAGAGCACCGTCACGCGGTGCGGCGCGTCGCGCTGGCGCTCGTGGCTGATCCACAGGTCGCAGCCGATGATGGGCTGCACGCCCGCCCCGCGCGCGGCCTCGAAGAACTTGATCGCGCCGAAAAGGTTCGACGCGTCGGTGATGGCGAGGGCCGGCATGCCGTCCGCCGCCGCGGCCGCCACCGCGTCGTCGACACGCGCCATGCCGTCGGCGATGGAGTATTCGCTATGCAGGCGCAGGTGGACGAAGCGGGGTGAAGCCATGCTGGGATGATACTAGCGGCGTTCGGCGAAAAAGCGCTTGAGGACCCCGCTGCATTCGTCGGCGAGCACGCCGCCTTCGAAACGGCCGTGGTGGTTGAAGGTAGCGAGGCCCGGAAGGTCGACGATGCTGCCGCACGCGCCGGTCTTGGGGTCCGCCGCCCCGTAAACGATCCGGGCGATGCGCGCGTGCACCATCGCGCCCACGCACATGACGCACGGCTCAAGGGTCACGTACAGCTCGCAGCCGATCAACCGGTAGTTGCCGAGCGCCGCGGCCGCTTCGCGCAGCGCGACGATCTCGGCGTGCGCGGTGGGATCCGACGCGGTGATCGGGCGGTTGGAGCCACGGCCGATGATGGCGCCGTCCTTCACGACCACCGCGCCCACCGGGACCTCGCCCGCCGCCGCCGCCTGCGAAGCCAGATCGAGCGCGGCGCGCATGTATTCCTCCGCCGAGGCTTGCGCTGGCGATCCTTCTCGATTCATGGAGTGCTTTTCTTCCGGATTCGGCGCGTGCATTTGCATGCGCATTATCGCATGCGAGGCGCGCCGAACCGCGCGCCCGCGATCACGATCCGCGCGCCGCCGGCGGGCCCAAATGCCGCGCGACCCCATCGCGCAGCCGGGGAACGGCATAGTCCATGAACGCGCGGCTTTTCATCGGCACGCGGCCCTGGCCCGCGTGCACGAGGCTCACCGGCACTGCGGGCGGCTCATGGTCGGCCAACACGCGCACGAGGCTCCCCTCGCGCAAAGCATCGGCGACTTGGTAGGAGAACACGCGCGTGACACCGAGGCCCGCGACCGCGGCCCCGATTGCGGCCTCCGCCGTATTGACGCTCATGCGCGAGCGAACGGCGACGCGCTCGAAACCCCGGGCGCTCGCGAACGACCACGACGACGACGACGCGAGGGCGTCGAAGGTGACGCAGCGATGCGCGCCCAGGTCGGCGGGCGTCGAGGGCGACCCGAACCTCGCCAGGTAGCCCGGGCTCGCGCACACGACGCGGCGAACGCCGCCCAGCTGCGTCGCCACCAGGCCGCTGTCGGGAAGGTCGCCGATGCGAACCGCCAGGTCCACGCGGCCCTCGAGCAGGTTCACGTTGCGATCGCCCAGGATGAGGCGCGCGTCCACCTCGGGATAGACCTCGAGGAATGCCGCGACGACCGGCACCACGTGCACGCGCCCGAAGACGACGGGCGCGGCCACGACGAGCTCGCCCTTCGCGCTCGCGTACGCGCCCGATGCGCAGCGCTCCGCCTCGTCGATGCGTTCCAGGATCTGCCGGCACGCGGCGAGGTACTCCCGGCCCGGCTCGGTCAGCTTCAACCGGCGCGTCGAGCGTGTGATGAGCCGCGTCTTCAGGTGCGCCTCGAGGTCGGTGAGCTTGCGGCTCACGGTGGCGAGCGGGACGTCGAGCTGGCGCCCGGCGGCCGACAAGCTTCCCGCGTCGGCGATGGCAATGAAGACGCACATGGCGTCGAGTCGATCCATACTCTCGAATTCTGGAAGGATGATTCCCGCTTCGCAGTCTAGTCGAGATCGAGGCGAGCCTCTAGATTCCATGTACCGGAATCACCCGGCCTCACGCGAAGGAACCGTCCCATGTCACGCATCCCCATCCCCGCCACCATCGATGCGGCGCCCGCCTCGTCCCGCCCCTTGCTCGAAGCGGTGAAAAAACAGATCGGCGTCGTCCCGAACCTCTTCCGCATGGTCGCCACCAGCCCCGCCGCGCTGGAGGGTTATCTCGGACTTTCGGGTGCGCTGCAAAAGGGAAGCCTGCCGGCGCAGACGCGGGAACGCATCGCGCTCGCCATCGCGCAGGTAAACGGCTGCAGCTACTGCCTGTCGGCGCACGCGTATCTGGGCAAGAACCTGGCGAAGCTCGACGACGCGGAGATCGCCGCCAACCGCAACGGCGGCTCGCGCGACCCCAAGGCCGACGCGGCGGTGCGTTTCGCGGCGAAAGTGGCGCGCGAGCGCGGCCATGTCGCCGATTCCGACTTGCAGGCCGTGCGCCTGGCGGGCTACGACGACGCGCAGATCATCGAGATCGTCCTGCACGTGGCGCTGAACACGTGGACCAACTACGTGAACGAGGTCGCCAAGACCGAGATCGACTTCCCCGCGGTCGAAGCGCTGGCGGCGTAGGTGGAACTCTCGAGCGACGTGGCCTTCACCCCCGCGGTGAAGGCCGTGCAGGCCCGCAAAGGCTCACGCCGCGCCTACGGGCGCATGGAGCAGAACGGCTCCTGGGAAACCGGGATCACTGGCAAGCTGAAGGCGCAGATAGAGGCGCAGACGAGCGTCTTCCTCGCCACGGCGAGCGCGGATGGCCAGCCGTACATCCAGCACCGCGGCGGGCCGCCGGGATTCCTGCGCGTCCTCGACGAACGAACCATCGCGTTCGTGGACTTCGCGGGCAACCGCCAGTTCATCACGCAGGGCAACCTCTCGGAGAACCCCAGGGCGCAGCTCTTCCTCATCGACTACGCGCTACGCCAGCGCATCAAGATCTGGGGCACCGCGCGCGTCGTCGAGGGCGACCCGGATCTCACCGCCCGGCTCATGCCGCCAGGCTACGGCGCGCGGCCCGAGCAGGTCGTCGTATTCACCGTCGCGGCGTGGGACGTGAATTGCCCGAAGCACATTCCGCAGCGCTTCGAGGCGGCGGACGTCGCCGCCGCGCTCGAGGCGCGCGACAAGCGCATCGCGCAGTTGGAAGCCGACCTGAAGCTGCTGCGTGAGCGTTGAACCGGGGAGCAGCCGGGAATCGGCGCTCTTGCACGGATCCTGAATCCGGAAAAGCGTCGCGCCCGTAGTGTCGGGAGTGATGCGAGCTGCTTTCTTCCTTCTGATGCTGGCCCTGGCGCTTCCCGCGGAATCGGTGCAGGAGCGCTCGTGGAACTTCCGCGTGCTCCTCGACGGACGCGAAATCGGGCGCCACGACTTCACGCTTTCGACCAGCGGCGCGGAAACTTTGCTACGCAGCGAGGCTCATTTCCGGGTTCGCTTCCTGTTCATCGACGCCTATAGCTACACGCACCAGGCCCAGGAACGCTGGCGCGACGGCTGCCTGGTATCGCTCGCCTCGAGCACCGACACCAACGGCGCTCGCGAGGAGGTGAGCGCGCGCCCACGCGGATCGCGCCTCGCGGTCGAGCGAGCGGCGGGACGCGAGGAACACGACGGTTGCGTGATGAGCTTCGCTTACTGGAATCCGAAAATCCTCTCGGCGCCCCGGCTGCTCAACACGCAGACCGGGGAGCTCACCACAGTACAGGCGGCGGCATTGGGTCCGGAGACCCTGGTCGTGCGCGGACGTGCGACCGCGGTCTTGCGCCATCGACTCACCGCGCCGGGCCTCGCGATCGACCTTTGGTACGACGGTGGCGACTGGGTTGCCCTCGAGACAAACGTCGCGGGCGGCCGCCGGCTGCGATACGAACTGATCTAGGAGTTGCGAGATGATCCCGAGGATATTCATGGCCGCTCTTCTGCTGGCGGCGGGCTGCACCAGCACGGCGCATCCGCCGCTCACGCTCGCGGGTCCCGTCGACCTGCCGCGCTTCATGGGCGACTGGTACGTGATCGCGGCCACGCCGACGATCCTCGACGCCGATGCGCACAACGCCGTGGAGTCGTACCGGCTCGCGCGCGACGGCACCATCGAGGTCGACTTTACCTTTCGCGCCGGCGCCTTTGACGGCCCGCCGCGTCACTATTCGCCGCGCGGCTTCGTGCGCGACAAAGCCTCGAATGCCGTATGGGGCATGC
>JBDTXQ010000110.1:0-7794 GCA_040006115.1 Usitatibacter sp. | reverse complement strand
GTGCGGCAATGGCGATCTACGGCGTCCTAGGCGACATCCACGGCAACCGCGAGGCGCTGGAGGCGGCGCTCGCGCGGCTCGACGCCGAGCGCGTTGAGCGCCTCGTCTGCGTGGGCGACGTCATCGGCTATAACGCCGACCCCGATGGCTGCGTCGAGCTGTTGCGCGCGAGCGAGGTCGTCTGCATCGCCGGTAACCACGACCTCATCGGCACCGGCGGCCTGGGTTTCGAGCGCTGCTCCAACAAGGCGATGCATTCGCTGAAGCGCACGCGGCGCGCGCTCTCGGCCGAGACTTCCGCGTGGGTGCGCGCGCTTCCCTCCCACTGCGTGCTCGAGAATCGCTTCCTCCTCACCCACGGTGGCGTGCGCGACGTGCAGCAGTACATGACGCGCCCGCGCCACTTCGTGGAGAACGTCGAATACCTGCGCAACGACTTCCCCGGGATCCGCCTGTGCTTCTTCGGCCATACCCACGAGCAGCGCGTCTTCGAGGTCGACGGCGAGCGCGCGAGCGAAGTCGGCACCGATGCGCCGCTGCGCGAAGACCGCGAATACTTCATCAATCCGGGCTCCGTGGACGCGTCGCGCAAGCACGCGCACAAGCTGGCCGAATTCGCGGTATTCGATAGCGCCGCGCTCACCGTCTCCTTCCATCGCGCGCGTTACGACGATGAAACGACGGAAAGCAAAGCCGCCGCGGCAGGCTACCGCATCGACCGGTGGCGCGACCGCCTGTACGACGTGCAGCGCCGGCTCGTAGGCCCTCGGCACGTGGAGAGCGGAGCTCCGTAATCCATTTGGCGCAGGACGCACGCCCGTGCTGTAAGACCGGTGACAAGCGAAATATGGTTGATCGCACATTTCGGGGGTTTACGGTCCAACCGTTCAATGAATCTCACCTTGAACGGGAAAATGAAGACCAGAACCGAGATCGACGCAGCCGATCTTTACGTGCTGCTGCAGCGGGAATTCCGAAGGCGACAATCGCCCGACTGCGCGAACTGCTTCGTGCAGCTGCCTTTCCGCGTGGACCGGCACGACACCGAAACCCAGAACTGGGAGCTCGTCATGCCGCCGCAATGCGCGAGCGGCTGCGCCGCGATGCTCGATGAGCTCGTGGTCGAATACGGGATGCTCTATGACCTGCGGACCCACGTAGCCGGCTAGCGCTGACGCACGTACTCGCTCACCGCGGCTCGCAGCGCACCTCGGCCTTCACCGAGCTCGCAATGAAGCACTGCTGGTGCGCCTCGTGATGCAGGCGCTCGATCTCGTCGCGGGTGGGGATGCTTTCGCCCGAGAACCGGGCGGCTGGGCGCAAGGTGACGCGCGTGATCGCCATCTTTCCCTGCGAGTCCCTCTCCATTACGCCTTCGGCTTCGTCCTCGTAGCGGTCGACGCGAAAACTATTTCGCGCCGCGATGTCGAGGAACCAGAGCATGTGGCAGGTGGCAAGCGACGCGATGAAGAGCTCCTCGGGATCGACCGCGCTCGGATCCGAAAGGGGGGGCCTCACCACCGAGGGCGACGACGAACCGACCACCTGCGCGCCGCCGTCGAAGCGGATCAGGTGGCGCCGGCTGTAGCGCTTGTCGAGGAACGGCTCCTCGCCGCGCTCCCAGACGACGCTCGCCGTGTGCATGGTCCTAGCCGACCTCGACCAGCTCCACGTCGAATACGAGGGTGGCGTTTGGCGGGATAGCGCCGCCCGCGCCGCGCGTGCCGTAGCCCATTTCCGGGGGGATGATGAGCGTGCGCTTGCCGCCGACCTTCATCCCGGCGACACCCTCGTCCCAACCGCGGATTACCTGGCCGCCGCCCAGCACGAACTCGAAGGGCTGCCCCCGATCCACCGAGCTGTCGAACTTCTTGCCGTGGCCGTCGGCCGCCGACGGGTCGTGCAGCCAGCCGGTGTAATGCACGGAAACGGGCCCGGACTTAGCCTCCGCTCCGGAACCCTGCACGGTGTCGATTTTCTTCAGTTCTGCCATCTTGACTCTCCTCGAACAATGAAAGGTATGATCCCAGCATGGAGCTTGAAACATCTACCGCCCAGACCACCTGCGTCGCCATCAGGAACGCGGCGACGGTCGACCACGTGATCGACGCGCTGCGCTCGTACCTCGACTCCGTCGAGCCGGTGCACCAGGCTCTCCTGCCGGCGGGGTTGCTCACGCTCGGGGTGAAGCATGCGCAGGAGATCGCGCAGGCCGCGGTGGAGCTGGCGCACCGCGAGGCGTCGGTCGCGGCCCAGGCTCCGGAAGCCTCGTTCCTCAAGGAGGCGGCAACCGTCTTCTCCACGGCCGCGATGAGGCTGGCGGTGCTTACCGTTTCGTAGCGCGGTCGGGCGCCGGGGTTCTGGCGGAGAGGGAGGGATTCGAACCCCCGGTACGTTGCCGTACAACAGATTTCGAGTCTGCCGCAATCGACCACTCTGCCACCTCTCCGGTGACAAGCGAAAGGGTCGATTATAACGGCTTCTGCCGACGATTCGAAGCCAGACGCACCTCACTGCGCAGGCATCCCGCTCGCAAGGTGTCGACGTAGGAAAAATCCGACGCCTTCTCCCAGATGCTGCCCTACAGACTCGCGGGCAACTCAGGGGGAATATTGCACATGCCACCAAGAGCACTTCAGCGAGCGCCCACCATGTCAGTAAGCTGGCAGGACCGCCTCGACGACGCGTCGAATGTCCACGACATCGTGGAGATCGCGCGGGATTTCCTCGCCACGTGGGACCGCCACGAGATCGCGGCGCTGCCCGAGCCGTGCCGCCCCGGGAAGATCTTCGACGCCAACGACATCACCAGCTACGCATTCCAGCTGGTGCAGAACGATTGCGAGTCGGATTCGGACGCTGCGCCGCTCCTGCACAAGATGGCGTCGTTTTTTTCGAACGCCTCGGTGCGCCTCTCGGCGATCCTCGACGGCGCCACGCACGCAAGCGACAGCGCCAAGCGCCAATCGTAAGGCCGCCTCAACCGCTCGCCAGAACCCGGCGATAGTTCTCAAGGTCCGCGCGGTAGCAGCCGCAGGCGACCTTCTCCAATCCCGCCCGGTCCAGGATTTCCAGATAGCCGCGCTGGTAGCGGATCAGCTTCATGCGCTTCAGCGCGCTCGCCGCCGTGGTGACGCCGACCCGGCGCACGCCCAGCATCGAAGCGAGGAAGCCGTGCGTGATGTGGAAGTTCTCGGAGTGCGCGCGATCCGACGTCATCAGCAGCCAGCGCGCAAGCCGCGACTCCACCACGTGGAAGCGGTTGCAGCCCGCGGCGCGCGCTAGCTGGCCAAAGCGCGCATACAGGTAATTGCCCATGGTCTTGCGCAGCGCCCCGCTCGCGTCCATCTCGCGGCGCAAGCGCGCAGCGCCCATGCGCAGCGCCGGCCCCGCGCCCTGCACCTGCGCATGCGCCTGCGACACTCCGACTCCCATCACGATTGGAATGCCGACCATGCCCTCGTTGCCGACGAGCGCGACCTCCAGCTGGCCGCCGTTGGGCACGGAGGTGAGGATCGAGACGAATCCGCCGATCGGGAAGTGCACGTGGTCGACCGCACCGCCAGGCTCGGAAAGTTGCTCGGCGAACGTGAGCTCGACGCGATCGCAACTCGCGACCATTCGCTCGCGCTCCTTGCGCGGAAGCATTTCGAGCAATCGATTGGATGACGGCGAGGGAGCTACGGGACTTGGGAGGACATTTCCACTGCGGGAGTTCTGCATCGAGTTGTAGTTTTTCTCTTCCTGATTCTTCTTTGATTTTACAAAGCGAGCCCGAATCTATCCGCTGCGAGAATTGCAAGTCAAATTTCTCGCGCGGGTGTCCGCTATCGCACACTCCTCCCAAGTGCGGCTTGACCCGCGCGCCGCCTTCATGAACCATGACGACGATCTGCTTCCGGGAGAACAATGTGGGCGAGAAGGCGCGTGACACGCGAATCATCGAGTTCGAGAATCCGGACGAGGTGAAGTACTGGATGAAGCTCCTCGACACTTCGAAGGACGAGCTCTTCGCGGCGATCTCCGCGGTCGGGAACTCGGCTCACGACGTGAGCGCGTACCTGAAGGCGAAGTTCGCGAAGAAATAGGACGTGTGATAGTTCGCGCCGATCCGACCCCTCTCGCTCACATGGCCGCCAAAACCCGAGGAATTCCCTGGAAGCTGATCGCCGCCGCGCTCACGGCTGCGGCGCTGCTCGCACTCGCCTCGTTCGTTCCCGTCGCCGATTGGGCCGACCGGGTCGAAGATCGCATCGAGACGCTGAGCCTCGCGGAAGGCTTGCTCATCTTCGCCGCGCTCTACTTCGTCGCCACGATGCTCCTGGTACCCGCGTGGATCTTCCCCATCGCGGCGGGGTCCCTGTTCGGATTCGCTTGGGGACTCGCGATCGCGCTCGCCACGGCGATGGCCTCAACGATGGCCGCCTTCTTCGCAGCGCGCTACGTGCTGCGCGATCGGGTGCGCAAGCTCGCCGGCAGGTTCAGCGCTTTCGCCGCCTGCGAGAAGGCGCTCGCCGTGGACGGATGGAAAGTGGTCGCGCTCCTTCGCCTGAGCCCGCTGCTTCCGTTCGGCGTGAAGAACTACCTCTTCGGCGTGACGCGCGTGAAGCTCGCGGACTACGGCATCGGCTCCCTCGCGGGTCTCGCCCCGGGAATGATCTTCAAGGTCTACCTGGGTTGGGCGGGCCGCTATGCGCTGGGGTCCGAGGGGGGGGCGATGAAATGGGTGCTTTGCACGCTCGGCCTTGCCGCGACCGCGGGCGGCGCCTATCTCGTGGCGCGCCGCGCGAAGGCGAGCCTCAAGCTCGCCTGAGTCCCCGTGCGATAATTTCGCCCGCAGCCCCGGTAGCTCAGTGGATAGAGCAGCCCCCTCCTAAGGGGCAGGTCGGACGTTCGATTCGTCTTCGGGGCGCCACAGAACGAAATTTGCGAAGGCTCTCCATGGCAGGCTTCATAACTGACCACCTCGACGAGATCGTGAGCGAATGGGAGACCTTTGCGAAGACGCTGTCCCCCGCTTCGGCGACGATGGATTCCTTGGCGTTACGCGATCATGCCAGGCAGATGCTCGAAGCAATAGCGAAGGACATCACGACTTCGCAATCGCTCGACCAGCAGGAATTGAAATCGAAAGGCCTTGGCCCTGTTTTCAACGGAGCGGAGACGGCAGCCGCGGCACATGGCGCGTTGCGACACACGGTGGGCTTCGATCTCCAGCAGCTGGTCGCTGAATTCCGGGCCCTCCGCGCCACTGTGCTAAGACTGTGGGTCATCAACAAAAGGTACGAAGACCCCAAGAGCGCATACGAAATTGCTCGCTTCAACGAAGCAATCGATCAGGCCCTTGCCGAATCGGTCGAGAGTTATTCGAGGGAGCTTTCGAAGTCTCGCGACACCTTTCTGGCAATCCTGGGGCACGACCTGCGGACTCCTTTGAGTGCGATTTCGGGTGCGCTGCACACCTTTCGAAACCGCCAATCGAATCCGAGCAGCTTGTCGCTCTTGGGGCGGGAACCCGGAGCGTAGCCCTCATGACCGGGATGATCCGCGACTTGCTTGAATACACGCGAACGCGCCTCGGCAAGGGGATTCCGATAACGCGTGAAGATGCCAACCTCGAGGCTGTTTGCAAATCCGCTATCAGCGAGCTTTCTCTCGTGTATCCCAGCGTTGGGTTCCGATTCGAATCGCGTGGTCCGCTCAACGGTCCATTCGACCCGGAACGAATGCAGCAGGTCGTATCGAATCTTCTCAACAACGCGGTGCAACACGGAAAACGCGGCTCTCCCGTTTCTTTGATTGCACACGGTGACGCCACGTCCCTTTCCTTCCATGTTACGAATCAGGGAGCGCCCATCACGGCCGAATCGCTGCAGGTGATTTTCGATCCGTTAGTTCAAATTTTCCCTGAAGGATCCGGCCCCGGGATGTCCACCAACCTGGGTTTGGGACTGTTCATTGCTCGCGAAATCGTCGTCGCGCACGGAGGGGCGATTCGCGCAACATCCTCCGCACGAGATGGCACCACGTTCTTCGTTGAGTTGCCCCGCCTTCACGGTTCGGCCGCGCAATGTCCAACCGGGTCCTGATCGCGATCGTCGTCATCGTCCTCATCATCGTGGGCGGCATGGTGCTCACCATGAAGCGCTCGATGCAGGCCGGGGTCCACAACCGCGACCCGGACGCCCTCGCCCCCCGCAACGCCCCGCCGGCGCCGCGCAAGCCGTGAGCAGCTAAGGCAGGTTCGCCGACTTGCGCGCCTCCCCCGTGAGCTCGAGGATGTGCAGGCCCGTGTTGGCGCGATCGACGATGTAGACGTAGCCGCGCTCGTCCACGTCCACGTTGTTGGTCTGGATCGCGACCTTGCAGCGCTCGCTGGCGCCGCTCCCCACGCAACGCTTGTCCGTCTTTTCGCTCACGGCGGGGATGTAGTAGCCGATCTCCTTCGGGTGGTAGGGATCGCGGATATCGAGCGCGCGCACGCCGGCATTGAAGAAGGCGATGAAGACGACGCGCTTGTAGTAGATCGGCGTCATGTTCTCGTTGGACGAGTGGGAGCCGAAGCGCCCGCCGCGAGCGCAGAAATTCCCGCTCGCCTCCGGCACCGTCCAGCTCGCGACGTTGAAGGGCTTTGCCTCCGCGGTGATATCGGCGATCCACACCATCTGGCGCGCCTCGGCGCACTCGTTCACCAGCGACTCGTCCACGATCACCGCGAAATCGCGCTTCGCGCCTACCTTGTCCTTGGAAAACTCGGCGACGTCCACGCCCAGCACCGGGAACGTCGTGTGGGCGCCATTGGTGGGCGGCAGCTCCAGGCGGCCGACCTCGGGATAGCGCAGGTTCGCGTCGCTGATCTCCTTCGGGCCGTTCAGCAACTTGTCGCGATCGACGATCTGCATCACGCCGCCCTTGTTGGTGCCGTAGCCGAAATAGACACGGTTGCCCTTCGGCCCGGTCGAGATCGGGCCGTGAAGCTCCATCGGAGCCTCGCCCTTCGCGCCCGGCTGCTGCCCCGGCAAGCCGAAGTCGCGGATATGGCGGGGCTTCGCGGGATCGGACAAGTCATAGACCTGGGTCATGCGCCGCACGCGCCAGCCTTCCAGCCCGGAGACGAGGTAGGCGATGCCGGTGTCGCACTCCCACCAATTCTTGTGCGTGCCCTTCACCTTCACGATGGTGGTGAGGAGCGTGGGCTTCGCGGGATCGGCGACGTCCCAGATCTCGTGCGCGGCGTTGCCGTAAGTCCTCAGCAGGTAGACCTTCGCCTTGTCGCCCTTCGGAAGGGACGCGCCGTCGCACACGCGAACCATCTGGGCGCCGCCCGACTCGCCTCCCCCCGGCTCGCCCGGAATGTGGAAGAGCGGCTTGGGCGCGCGCGGGTCGGTAACGTCGAGGATCGAGGTGCCGTTGTCCTCAACCACGCCGGTGAGCGGATTCATGGTCTTGCCGCCGTGATGGCCGATGTAGGCTATCCAGCGCTCGCCTTGCTTGTGCACCACCGGCTGGTAGGCGCTGCGCGACTGCAGCGCATCGGCGCCTACCACTTCCATGTTGCTTTTCTCGGCGACGCCGGGCGCCTGCGCGAAAGCGGAAACGGCGAGCGATGCCGCGAGCATCGATGAAACAAAACAGGAACGGCGCATCTCGACTACCTCCTCTTTTCCATTGAACTTAGGCTTCCCGGAGCGCGTCTATATCGACTCGATCAACGCGCGAGGGGCTGACGATGGGCATTCTGGATCTTGTGAATCAGTACGAGAGCGCCGCACGCTTGTAGAGCCCGACGTTGCC
>JBDTXQ010000109.1:0-7862 GCA_040006115.1 Usitatibacter sp. | reverse complement strand
CGCTGCGTTACCCGCTGATCGACGGCCAGGGCAACTTCGGCTCGCGCGACGGCGATAGCCCGGCGGCGTATCGCTACACCGAGGTGCGCCTCACGCTCTTCGCGGAGCACGTGCTGCTCTCCGAGCTCGACCGCGGCACCGTCGACTTCACCGACAACTACGACGGCTCGATGCGCGAGCCGAAGCTCCTGCCGGCGCGCCTGCCGATGGTGCTGCTGAACGGCGCCTCGGGCATCGCGGTCGGCATGGCCACCGAAATCCCGCCGCATAACCTGAAGGAAGTCGCCGAGGCCTGCGCGCAGACCCTCGAGAACGATCTCGACGCGAAGCCCGTGATCCGGCAGATCAAGGGGCCGGATTTCCCCGGCGGCGGCCAGATCATCTCGTCGCGCGACGAGATCAAGCGCGCCTACGAGACCGGGCGCGGCAGCATCCGCGTGCGCGCGCGCTGGGGCGTGGAGAAGCTCGCGCGCGGCCAGTATCGCGTCGCGGTCACGCAGCTTCCGCCCAACACCTCGACCGCGCGGGTGCTCGCCGAGATCGACGAGCTCGTGAATCCCAAGCCGAAGACCGGCAAGAAGTCCCTCACGCCCGACCAGGCGAGCCTGAAGACCGCGGCCCTCGCGCTGCTGGAGACGGCGCGCGACGATTCCGACGGCGAGCATCCCGTGCGCATCGTCCTCGACCCGCGCACCAGCAAGGTGGAGAGCGAGGAGCTGATGGCCTTTCTCCTCGCGCACACCTCGATGGAAGCCAACGTCGCAATGAACCTGGTCGCGATCGGCACCGACGGGCGCCCGCGCCAGATGGGCCTATCGGAGGTGATCGCCGAATGGGCGGGCTTCCGCCTGGTGGTGATCGAGCGGCGTCTGCGCCATCGCTTCGACGAGGTCGCCGAGCGCATGCACATCCTGGAAGGCCGCATGATCGCCTTCCTCTCGATCGACAAGGTCATCAAGGTCATCCGCAACTCCGACGAGCCGAAGCCCGACCTCATGAAGAGCTTCGAGCTCTCCGAGCGCCAGGCCGAGGACATCCTCGAGATCCGGCTGCGCCAGCTGGCGAGGCTCGAAGGCATCAAGATCGAGCGCGAGCTCGCGGAGCTGAAGAAGGAATCGGGATCGCTGAAGAAGCTCCTCGCCTCGCCCGGGGAACGCCGCAAGCTTGCCGCCGCCGAGGTGCGCGAGGACGCGCAGCGCTTCGGCGACGCGCGCCGCACCTTCATCGAGGAAGCGGAGCGCATCACGGTCGCCGACGTCCAGGCCGTGGTCGACGAGCCCGCCACCGTGATCCTCTCGCGCAACGGATTCCTGCGCACGCGTTCGGGGCATGGCATCGACAGTGCCGCGCTCACGTGGAAGGAAGGCGACGGGCCGCTCGCGATCGTCGAGACGCGCACGGTGCATCCCATCGTGCTCTTCGGCGGCAACGGGCGCGTCTTCAATGTGCGTTCGGCGGAGATCCCCGGCGGAAAAGGCGATGGCGTGCCCGCCTCGTCCCTCGCCGAGACGGCCGGCACGCCGATCGTCGGAATGATTTCCGCCGTCCCCGAGACCCCGGTGTTGATGGGGACCACGGGCGGCAATGCGCTGCGCGCCAGGGTCGAAAGCTTCGTCACGCGCCAGCGCGCGGGCAAGAGCTTCGTTTCCATGGGCGAAGGCGAGACGCTGCTCGCCCCGGCGATCCTCGCGGCCGACGCGAAGGAAGTCGGCGCGCTCTCCCGCGATGGCCGCCTGCTGGTGTTCCCGCTCGAAGAAGTGAACGAGCTGCCGAGCGGCGGAAAGGGCGTGATGGCGATGAAGCTGCACGAAGGCGAGCCGATGCTCGGCATCCGGGTCGCCGACCGCGGCTTGCGCATCGCCGCTTTCGGCCGCGGCGACAAGCGCACGACCGTGAACGTGAAGGCTTCCGACTTGGAGCATTACCGCGGGGCTCGGGCGCGCACCGGGCGCGTCCTTCAGGGATCCTTCAAGCGAGTCGAGGGATTCGATGACTGAACGCTTGCGCGCCGTCCTGATGGCGCTGCTGAGCGCCCTCGCGCTGCCGGCCGGGGCCGATGACTTCCTTTGGAAACGACTCGCGACCGAGCCTGACCTCGTCGTGTTGATGCGCCACACCCAGCCAGCGGGCGGCAACCCGCTGGCATGGGATGTGTCCGGGCGGTGCGAAGGTGAATCGATGCTCACCGCGGAAGGCCGCGCGCACGCCAAGAGAATCGGCGACGCGTTCTCGGCGCGAGGCATCAGGCCCACGGTGATCAGCTCGCCGATGTGCCGCTGCCGAGATACCGCGCGCATCGCCTTCGGCGGCGAGCCGTCGACCGACGGCGAACTGCGCGAGGTTGCCAACGCCGATGCGGAGCGCATGAATGCCTTCGAGCGCAAGGCGCAAGCCCTGATCGCGGCGCGCCGCGGCGCGGCCCCGATCGTCTTCGTGAGCCATCGCCCGAACATCGACCGGCTCACCCTGGAGCTGATCGACTCCGGAGAGCTCCTCGTAGGGCGCGCCGGCGCGGGCGGCGAGATCGACGTCCTCGGCAAGATCGCGATTCCGTGAGGCCGTGGCCGCGTTAAACAAAGGAGCTCGCCAATGCAAGCCGATACCCGTCCCGATTCCGACAAGCGCTTTGCCGGCTCGATCCCGCAGCTCTATGAGACGCTCCTCGTCCCGTTGATCTTCGAGCCCTACGCCGCGGACCTCGCGAGGCGGCTGGCACGCAGATCCCCCAAACGCGTGCTCGAGATTGCCGCGGGCACGGGAGCCGTCACGCGCGCATTGGCGCGCGCATTGCCCACGACCAGCGACATCGTCGCCACCGATCTCAACCAGCCGATGCTGGACCGGGCCATCGAAGTCGGGACGCCGCGACCGGTCGAGTGGCGCCAGGCCAATGCGATGCAGCTTCCATTCACCGACGGATCCTTCGACGCCGTGGTGTGCCAATTCGGCGTCATGTTCTTTCCGGACAAGACGAAGGCGTTCTCCGAGGCGCGTCGCGTGCTCGCCCCGGGAGGAATCTTCCTCTTCAACGTTTGGGATCGCATCGAGGAAAACGAATTCGCCGACGAGGTGACCCAGGCGCTGGGCGTCCTATTTCCCGCCGACCCACCGCGCTTCATGGTCCGCACTCCGCACGGCTACCACGATCCTGCGGTGATCGCCCGGGATCTGGCGGGAGGTGGATTCGATCGCGCGCCAGGGATCGTCACGCTCGCCGAGCGCAGCCGCGCCACTTCCGCGCGAATTCCCGCCATGGCGTATTGCCAAGGCACACCCCTGCGCAGCGAGATCGAAGCGCGCGACCCTGCGCGCCTGGGGGAGGCCACCGACTGTGCCGCGGCTGCCCTCGCGCGCAGGTTCGGCTCGGGCGCGGTCGACGGAAAGATCCAGGCCTGCGTGATCATGGTCGAGTGATGGAACGGATTCGGCGTCTCGACGTCCTGGGCGAGTGCGAGATCGCGGGGCTTGGCGAGGTGTTGGTCGACTGCGTGGAAAGCGGCGCGTCGGTAAGCTTCCTGCTGCCCATGACGCGCGCCAAGGCCGAGGCCTTCTGGCGCAGGGTCGCCGCGAGCCATGCGCGCGGGGAGCGCATCGTACTGGCCGCGGAAGACGCAGAGGGGACGATCGTGGGCACGGTCCAGCTCATCCTCGACCTGCCCGAGAACCAGCCTCATCGCGCCGACCTCGCCAAGATGCTCGTGCACCGGCGCGCGCGGCGCAAGGGCGTGGCGGCGGCCCTGCTCGCCGCCACCGAGCGCAGCGCGATCGATGCCGGGAGGACATTGCTGGTTCTGGATACCGTCACGGGCAGCGACGCGGAGCGCCTGTACGCGCGCCACGGCTGGCAGCGGTCCGGCGAGATTCCGGATTATGCGTTGTGGCCGGACGGCAGGCCCTGCCCCACCACATTCTATTTCAAGTCCCTCCCGAAGGCTTGAAATCGACAGGCCGCGCTCCAAGGTAACGGTTAATCGAATTCGAAGAAAAGGCACGTCCCCATGCCGATGGCCCTCGTCGCCGGGGTTGCATTCCTTGTCATCGCATGGCTCGTCGCGCAGCCTTTCCTGGAGCGCCGGCGCCGCGATGCACTGCGCGCCCGGCCCTTCCCCGCCGCGTGGGAGGCGATCCTCGCGCACCGCGTGGCGCACGTGCGCCGCTTGCCCGCCGACCTGCAGTCGCAGCTGCGTTCCCACATCCAGGTCTTTATCGGGGAGAAGGACTTTTTCGGCTGCGACGGGATCAAGGTTACCGACGAGATGCGCGTCACCATCGCGGCGCAGGCGTGCCTCCTCCTCCTCAACCGCCGCACGGACTTCTTTCCCAACCTGCGCGAGATCCTCGTCTATCCCGGCGCCTTCATCGTCGATCGCATTCGCGCCGAGCCCTCCGGCGTGCTGCAGGAGCAGCGCCAGGTGCTCTCCGGCGAATCGTGGGCACGCGGGCAGGTGATCGTTTCCTGGCAGGACGCGCTTGAGGGCGCTACGGTGGCGGACGACGGGCGCAATGTCGTGATCCACGAGTTCGCCCACCAGCTCGACCAGGAGAAGGGATACGCGAACGGCGCGCCCCACCTTCCGGGCCGCGCGCGCTACGGCCGCTGGTCGCACGTGCTGACGCGAGAATTCGCACGGCTGCAATACGAGGCGGCGTTGCAGCTTCCCTCGCTCTTCAGCTACTACGGCGCGAGCGCCCCCGCGGAATTCTTCGCGGTGGCGACCGAGGTCTTCTTCGAGCGCGGCGCGCTCATGGTCGCGGGTTATCCGGATCTCTACGCGGAGTTGCGCGACCTGTATCGCGTCGATACAGCGCTTTGGAAAGCCGAATGACGAGTTCCCTGTCATCGCAATTGCTGGGCCTCCTTCTGGCGCAGCAGTCGTTTCGAGTCGGGAGTACTGTTCGAGCTGGGCAACCCCTTCGAGTCCAAACGAAAGGCACGCGAAGATGGAGCAGATCCCGACGATGGAGAGCTCGAGCGACGGTCCGTATATCGTCAAGAACCTGCAGGAACTGAAAGGCGCCGACGGCGCGAGCCTGCCTTCCAAGGCGGTGATGGCGCTGTGCCGTTGCGGTGGTTCCGCCACCAAGCCGTTTTGCGACGGCACCCACAAGAAGAACGGGTTCTCCGGGCAGCGCCTGGCTGACGACAGCAGTGATTCGGTCGACGTGTACCACGGCAAGATGGTCGCCATCCACGATAACCGGTCGATCTGCGCCCACGCAGGGCGATGCACCGATGGCCTCGCTGCCGTATTCAAGTACGGCAGCGAGCCCTGGATCGACCCGGATGGCGCCAAGGCACGGGCCATCGTCGAAACCATCGAGGCATGCCCTTCGGGGGCTTTGAGTTACTCGCTCGAAAGCGCCGACCACTGGGGAGCAACACACCCGCCTTCGGTGACCGTATCGAAGGACGGCCCCTATGAAGTGAGGGGCGACGTCCGCTTGCTGAACCAGCCGTGGGCGAAGGGGGCGTCGACCGACCGGTACACGTTGTGCCGTTGCGGAGCCTCGAAGAACAAGCCCTTCTGTGACGGAACCCACTGGGAGATCGAATTCAAGGATCCGACCTAGGCAAGATTTTCCTGCGAGAGGAGGCAACATGGATCGGACCTTCCTGACAGCGTGGCCCGTGCTGTTCGTCGCGTGGATGGCGGGCAGCTTTTTCGTTCATGGCGTGTTGCTGGGTGCGGACTACACCGCGCTCCAGGGCGCGCTGTTCCGAACGCCGGAGGACTCGCAACAGTATTTCCCCATCATGCTGCTGGCGCACGTCCTGCTCGCCGCTGCCTTCACGTGGATCTATGCACGTGGACACGAACGCAGCAAGCCGTGGCTGGGGCAAGGCCTTCGCTTCGGTGTCGCAATGGCGCTGATGACCGTCATTCCCACGTACATGATCTACTTTGCCGTGCAGCCGACTCCCGCGATGCTGGCGGTCAAGCAATCGATCTTCGATGGCGCGCTGCTGGTGCTGCTCGGTGTCATCGTTGCGTGGTGGTACCGCAGGAAGGCCGCCGGGTGATGGTTGCGGCCGGGACCGCGGTCCTCATCCTTCTCGCGGCGATGGCGAGCGGATGGCTGCTGCGCCTGCTGCTCCTCAAGGGCCTCAGGACGCGGCATCCGGGCGAATTCGACGCGCTCGGCAATCCGTCCATACGCGCGCTCTCTTCGTTCCTGCCTCGGTACGGCGAGATGCAGGTGCAATTCTGGAAGTACCTGTGGGAGGGAAAGGTCTTCCTCCTGAAGGACGCGCCGCTCTCCGCGCTCGCCTGGGGCGCGCTGATCTCGGATGCGGCGCTGGTGGCTGGCGTGGCGCTGCTCTTCCTCTCCGCGGGAAAATGACGGCGCACACAAGGTGACGAGGCCGGGCGCGTGATTCGTGGGCCCGGGACTGCGCGAGTTAAAATGTCCCCCGCAACCTCCCGATCGCCCCGCGGTGCCCCTCCTCCAGCTTTCTTCCGCTTCCCTCGCCTACGGGCACGTCCCGCTCCTCGACCACGCCGACCTGGTGATCGAGCCGGGCGAGCGCATCGGCCTCATCGGCCGCAACGGCACCGGCAAGTCGAGCCTCATCCGCATCATCGCGGGCGAGACGAAGCCGGATGAGGGCAGCCTCTTCATGCCGCCGGGGCTCAAGATCGCGAGCGTTCCCCAGGAGCCTTCATTCGAGGCCGGCCACACGGTCTTCGAGGCGGTGGCCGAAGGAGTAGGCGCGCTCACGAAACTGCTCATCGACTATCACGCGGCCGCCCACGAAGGCGACATGGATCGCCTGCACGACCTGCAGGAAGCGCTCGAGGCGGCTAACGGATGGACGGTCGAGCACCGCATCGAGGCGACCATGACGCGCCTGAAGCTTCCGGAGGACGCGAACGTCGCGGACCTGTCCGGCGGCATGAGGAAGCGCGTGGCGCTCGCGCGCGCCCTCGTGATGGAGCCCGACCTCCTCCTCCTCGACGAGCCCACCAACCACCTGGACATCGGCGCCATCGAGTGGCTCGAGGAAACCCTCGCGACGCTGCCGTCGTCGGTGCTCTTCGTGACCCACGATAGGCGCTTCCTCGACCGCGTGGCGCAACGCATCGTCGAGCTCGATCGCGGCCGCCTGCAGAGCTATCCCGGCAACTTCACCGAGTACGAGAAACGTAAAGCGGAAATGCTCGCCATCGAGGCGGTGGTGAACCGCAAGTTCGACAAGGAGCTCGCGAAGGAAGAATCGTGGATCCGCCAGGGTGTCGAGGCGCGCCGCACCCGCAACGAGGGGCGCGTGCGTCGCCTCGAGCAGCTTCGCCTCGAGCGCGCGGCGCGGCGCGAGCGCGTCGGCGAGGTCGACCTCGCCGTCGCGCAGGGCGAGCGCTCGGGCCGCCTCGTGGCCGAGCTGGAGCACGTCTCCAAGCGCTACGGTGACAAGCAGGTGGTCGAGGATTTCTCCGCGCGCATCATGCGCGGCGACAAGATCGGGCTGATCGGTCCGAACGGCACCGGCAAGACCACGCTCCTCAAGCTCATCCTCGGCGAGCTCGCGCCCGACTCGGGCACGGTGCGCCTCGGCACGAAGCTGGCGGTCGCGTACTTCGACCAGCTGAGGAGCGCCCTCGACGAGGAGGCAACGCTCGCCGACACCATCACGCCGGGCAGCGACTTCGTGGAGATCGAAGGCGCGCGGAAGCACATCATCAGCTACCTCGGCGATTTCCTGTTCCCCCCGGAACGCGTGCGCTCGCCGGTGAAGTCGCTTTCCGGCGGAGAGCGCAACCGGCTCCTGCTCGCGCGCCTCTTCAGCCGTCCCGCCAACGTGCTGGTGCTCGACGAGCCCACCAACGACCTCGACATCGAGACGCTCGAGCTCCTCGAGGCGCTGC
>JBDTXQ010000108.1:0-7940 GCA_040006115.1 Usitatibacter sp. | reverse complement strand
ACGTGAGCTACTTCTACAACCGCCAGGTGCGCGACAGCATCTCGCGCATGCAGACGCTGCTGGGGCCGGCCACGACCGTGGTGCTGGGGATGCTCATCATCGCGATCCTCTACTCCATCTTCCTGCCGATCTACGACGTGATCTCGAAGATCAAGTTCTAGCTTGAAGCACTTCCTCTACCTCACCAACACCCGCCTCGTGAGCCTGGTCGCGCGGCGCGCCGGCATCGTCTCGCGGCGCGAGTTCGCGGTGGCGGGCGCGGGCGCCGCGGCCTTCGAGCGCTACCTCGCCGGCATGGCCCAGGTGCCGACCTACATCTTCACCGACCTCACCGAGGAGGATTTCCGCCTCGACACCATTCCCCACGTGGGCGCGCGCGACCGCGAGGCGCTGGTGAGCCGCAAGCTCTCGCAGATCTTCCGCAACACGCCGTACCGGCACGCGCTGCTGCAGGGCCGCGAGACCGAGGGGCGGCGCGACGACCGCGTGCTCTACACCGCGGTCACCAATCCCGAGGTGCTGCGCGTCTGGCTCGAGATCATCGACCGCCTCGGCGTGCCGCTCGCCGGGATCTACTCGGCGGCGGTGTTCAGCTCGGTCATGCTCGAAGAGCTCGACCTGCTCTTCCCGCACACCCTCCTCGTCACCTTCACTCCCGGCGACGCGATGCGCCAGACCTTCTTCCGCGACCGCGAGATCAAGTTCAGCCGCCTCACGCCGATCGACCTGGAGGAAGGCCAGACCCTCGGGACGATGATCGCCGAGGAGACGACGCGCACCTGGCAGTACCTCGACAGCCTGCGCCACTTCTCGCAGGACGACCGGCTGGAGGTGTGCATCCTCGTGCACAAGAACGACCGGCCGGCGATCGAGTCGGCGCTGCGCGACTTCGCGCAGCTGCAGTACCGGCTGATCGACATCGAGCAGGTGGCGCAGAAGCTGGGGCTGAAGCCCCCGCCGCTCGACTCCACGGCCGAGGAAGTGATGGTGCACCTCTTCCTCATGCGCAAGGCCGGGAACCACTTCGCCTCGCCCGAGCTGCGCCGCCACGCGACGCAGAGGAGCGCGCGCCTCGCCGTGATGCAGGTCGCCGCCGCGATCTTCGTGGCGAGCCTCGCCTGGGGCGGCTGGAACCTCTCGCGGGTCTTCCTGGCAAGCCAGGCCGACGAGAAGGTGACCCAGCAGCTCGCCGCGCTCAACAAGGAGAACGGGGAGATCACGCGCGCGCTGCCGTCCTTCGGCGTCGGCGGCTCCACGATGCGCGACACGGTGACGTTCTACAACGGCGCCATCCGCGGATTCCCGACGCTCGCGGACTTCCTCGTACCGCTTTCGACGGTGCTGCGCGCCCATCCCGAGGTGCGGCTCTCGCAGCTTTCCTGGCAGGTGACCGACGATCCCAAGACCGTGCCGCGCATGACCCTCACGCCGCCGCGCGAGGCCCCGCCCGTGAAGACGCTGCCGAAGGCGGGGGAGGCGGCCCCGGGGGCGAGCACCGACGACGTCGCGAACCCGCCCTTTACCGGCGCGCGCTACGAGGTCGCCATGATGGAGGCGAGCGTGCGCGTCGCGAACAACGACTTCCGCGGTGCGATGACCGAGGTGGATCGCCTGGTGGCCGACATCGGCCGCGTGCAGGGCTTCCGCGCCGACGTGGTGGACAGCCCCCTCGACACCAGCCCCACGCTCGCGCTGCAGGGACGCCATGCCGAGCGCGAGAACGCGTCGATGCAGCCGCGCTTCCTGCTGCGCATCGTGCGCGAAAGGCAAGGCGCCGCATGAGCCCGAGCCAGGTCTTCACCGCCGAGGGCTTCCGCGCCATGCGCCTCGCCTGGGCGCTCCTCGCGGGCGCCGTGATCGCCGGAACGCTCATCGTCGCGGGCAGCCACTGGTACGCGCAGAAGGAGAGGCGCGACAGCGCGGACGCCGGGCGGCGCCTGCAGGAGGCGCGCACGCGCCTGGAGAGCGCGCGCCGCGAGCGCGACAGCCTGCAGGAGTCGGCCGAGGTGTTCCGCACCCTCGTCGACCGCGGCCTGCTGCAGAACGAGCAACGCCTGGAGCTGGTGGAGCTCGTGAACGGCTTGCGCGCGCGCCACCAGATCGCGCTCGACTACGAGGTCGCCCCGCAGCGCACGCTGGCTCTCGCCGGGGGGCGCGTCTTCGCTTCCGTCGACGTCCTGGCGAGCCGCGTAAAGATGAAGGCTCGCGCGCTGCACGAGGGCGACTTTCTCGCCTTCATCGACGCGTTGACGCGCAATCCCCAGGGCTTCTACCCGATCGACCGCTGCACGATGAGGCGCATCGAGGTGAGCTCTCCCGATTCGCTGCAGCCGCGCGTCGAAGCGGACTGCACGCTCGAATGGATCACGCTGAAGGAGAAGCGCGGTGGCCGCTAGGCGCGCGATCGCCCTCGTCGTGGCAGCGCTCGCGGCGCCGTGCGCGGGCGCGCTCGAGCTGGGCACGCTCTTCACCACGCCCGAGGAGCGCGCGCGCCTGGACCGCCTGCGCCGCGGCGAGCCGGAGTCCGCGAGCGTGGAGCACGGCGCGAGCGCGGTGAATCACGCGCTCACCGGTTTCGTGAAGCGCAGCGACGGGCGCCACACGGTGTGGATCGACGGCTCCCCGGTCCCTGTCTCGCGCCCGGGCGCGGGCGATCTCCTCGAGCCGCGTGCGGTGGGATCGCCCGCGCGCCAGGACAACCCGATCCGGTTCGAGCGCAAGCCTCCGCAATAGTCAAGCGAAGTCCGCGAACGGCGATTGACCGCAATCCCGTGCGCCAGCGCCCGCGCACGGGTATCCATGAGCCTCCTGCAAGCGAAGCGGAGGACGAAGGATGCGCGGCACATGCACCCAGCACGGGATGGCCCTGGTCGTCGCGACGCTCATGCTGCTCGCGTGCATCGGCTTCGCGTTCGTGGTGCAGCTCGCCGGCGCGAGCGGCGCAGCCGGGCGCGAGCGCGCGAGCCTCGCCGCGCTGGCGCTTGCCCGGGAGGCGCTCATCGCCTATGCGGCGGACCACCCGATCAACGCCGTGGTGGGGCCCGGCTACCTGCCGTGCCCCGATCTCGACGACGACGGCTGGGCGGAATCGACCTGCGGCTCGCAAAGCGGCGACAGCGGGCAGGCCGATCGCCTCGGCCGGCTGCCGTGGAAGACCCTCGGGCTTCCCGACGTTCGCGACGGCCACGGCGAGCGGCTCTGGTACGCGGTATCGAGCAAGTACAAGGGCCTGCTCAACTGCGGCGTGAGCCGCGCCTGCCTCGACATGACGCCCGACGCCGGGCTCGGCACGATCAGCGTGCGCGACAACGCGGGCTCCGTCGTTCACGACGGCAGGGTCGGCGAGCCGTACCGCGCCGACGCGGGCGGGGCAGTCGCCGTGGTGATCGCGCCCGGGCCGCCTCTCGCGCGCGCCGCCGCCGACGGCACGCAGGGCATCGAGCAGCGGCGCGAGTGCGCGCCCGGCGAATGCGACGGCGCAGGGCGCTGCGTGACCGATCCGCCGCAGCGCGCCGCGCGATGCGATCCACGCAACTTCCTCGATCGTGCGCCCGGCGGGCGCTACGGCGACGAAGACAACGCCGACTTCGTGGACCGCAACGACGCGGGCGGGCGCGCGCTCAACGGCAACGGCTTCATCCACGGCCCGGTGAGCCTCGCGGACGGGCGCCTCGCGGTGAACGATCGGCTCGCCGTGATCGCCTATCGGGACGTGATGCCGCGCATCCGCCAACGCGTGGCCCTCGAAGTCTCCCACTGCCTGCGCTCCTACGCGGCGCGGCCGGAGAATGGCGCTCGCTACCCGTGGCCCACGCCCGCGTGCCTGCAGGCCACGCCCCTCTGGGAAGGCCGCGCCGGCGTGCTCTTCGGCAGGATCGCCGATACGCCTTTCGCGTCGCCGGGCCCCATGGACTCGCGCTGGTGGAGCGCCTCGGATCCGCCCTCCGCCAACGAGGCGTGCCGCATCGCGGTCGCCCCCGCGAGCCGCGTCGACCAGGGCAGCACCGCGGGCCACGATGCCAACTCGTGGTGGAACGCATGGAAGCCGTACGTGTTCTATGCCCTCGCGCGCGGCTTCGCGCCCGACGCGGAGGCCGCGGGCTGCGCAGGCGCAGCGTGCCTCGCCCTCGTCGATCCCACCGGGCGAATGCTCGGCTCGCCGCGGCAATACGCGGTGATCGTGGCGGGCGCGACGCTCGCGCGCGACGGCTTCGTGCAGATCCGCGCCGGGGCCAACATCGCCGAGCCGCGCCAGTGGCTGGAGGCGGCGAACGCGGGGCTCGAGGGCGCGCTCGGCTGCGACACCACGCCCGCGTTCTCCTGCGAGGCGCGCGCGAGCTGCACTCGCGTGACCGCCGCCGCCGCGGGCTCGCGCGGCTTCAACGATGTCGTCGTCGCGTATCCCTAGCCGCGCCTTCACCTTGATCGAGGTGATGGTGGTGCTGCTCATCCTCACCGTCGTGCTGAGCGGTCTCGCGCTGCCGCTCGCAGCGCAGCTGCAGATGCGCCGCCAGGATGAGGCGCGCCGCCAGCTGGGCGACGCCAAGGAGGCGCTGCTCGGCTTCGTGGTCGCGCACGGCCGGCTCCCCTGCCCGGCCACGGCGGCGAGCAACGGCCTCGAGAGCTTCGCCGCGGGGGGCGACGCCACCAACGGCAACTGCTCCAACTTCTACGACGGGTTCCTCCCGGGCGCGGCCCTCGGCTTGGCGCCCCTCGACTCCGAGGGCTTCGTGCGCGACCCGTGGGTGACGGGGCGCAATCGCGTCCGCTATGCGGTCTTCGGAGGCGGCACCGAGGTGAACGGCGTGGCGAATCCCCTCACGCGGGCCAACGGGATGCAATCGGCCACGCTCGCCGGCCTCGCGGCGGCGCCGCGCTACATCGTGATCTGCTCGACCGGCGCGCTCGCGAACGCCTCGAGCTGCGGTCCAGCGGCGAACCAGCTCACTTTCCGCGCCGCGTTCGTCCTCCTCTCGCTGGGCGCCAACGGCTCGGCCGAGCCCGCGGCGGGAACGGACGAGGCGCGCAACCTCGCGGGCAATCCGGTCTTCGTGCATCGTGAGACCTCCGCCGCCGCGGGCAACGAGTTCGACGACCTGGTCGACTGGGTGGCGGTGCACCTGGTCGTGAACCGGCTCCTGGTTGCCGGGCGGCTGCCATGAATGACCTATAATTGCAGGCCGCCCAGCAGCAGGAATCACGATGAACCAGCGCGACGCGAAGCTCCCCATTCCCGACGTGCAGTCCGCTCCCGACACCCGCCGGCTCGCCATCGACCGCGTCGGCATCAAGTCGATCCGCCACCCCGCCAAGATCAAGGAGCGCTCCGGCGGCGTGCAGCACACCGTCGCGCACTTCAACATGTACGTGGGCCTGCCGCACCACTTCAAGGGCACGCACATGTCGCGTTTCGTGGAGATCCTGAACGCCCACGAGCGCGAGATCTCCCCCGACACGTTCCGCCTCATGCTGCGCGAGATGGTGAAGAAGCTCGAGGCCGAGAGCGGACACGTCGAGATGAGCTTCCCCTACTTCGTCGCGAAGAAGGCGCCGGTGTCAGGCGTTTCCAGCCTGATGGACTACGAGGTCACGTTCGTCGGCGAGATCGTGGACGGCAAGGAGGTGTTCACGCTGAAGGTGCTGGTGCCGGTGACGAGCCTCTGCCCGTGCTCCAAGAAGATCTCGGAGCGGGGCGCCCACAACCAGCGCTCCCACGTGACGATCGCCGCGCGCATCAACACCTTCGTTTGGATCGAGGAGCTGATCGACCTCGCGGAGAACGAGGCCTCGTGCCAGCTCTACGGGCTCCTCAAGCGCCCCGACGAGAAATTCGTCACCGAGAACGCGTACGACAACCCCAAGTTCGTCGAGGACATGGTGCGCGACATCGCCGCGAAGCTGAACGCCGACAAGCGGGTGACCGGCTACGTGGTGGAGAGCGAGAACTTCGAGTCGATCCACAACCATTCCGCCTACGCGATGATCGCGAAGGCGATGGCCGACTAGTAGCGCTTGGTGAGCGTGAGGTTCTGCCCCTCGCGGCGCATCTCCATGCGATTGAGGAAGCTCATCCCGAGGAGCGGCGTGCCGGAGCCCTGCCCCACGGCGCCCTCGACGTTGAGGAGCGTCACGTCGCCCACGGTCACGCGGTCCAGCGTCACGCGCCACGAGGCGACGCGCCGGCCATCGGCAAGGATCGCGTAGCCGGGCCGTCCCTTCTGGTAGTCGATCCCGAGCCGCGCGGCCTCGGCGATCGGGATCGAGACCAGCGTGGCGCCGGTATCGACCATGAAGCGGATATGAGCACCGTTCACCATCCCCTCGGCCATGAAGTGCCCGCTCGAGTCGGGCGAGAGGTTCACCGAAGCGCGCGCCCCATCCGCGGAGGCGGAGGACGCGAAGTGCTGGCCCATGTCGAGCGACTCGCGCTTGCCGTCGATCTCGAGCACGGCGCCCTGGGCGCTGGAGGAGATGAGGACTACGCCCTCGGCGGTCTTCTCGCCTACGGAGAGCGTGCGCGGCGCGCCGCGGTTGATCGTCACCACGGCCTTGCCGGGGAAGACGCCGATCACGTTCACCTCGGTGGCGAGCGCGCCCGCGGGAAGCGCCAGGAGGCCGAGCCACAATGCACGGATTTTCATCGATGAGCGCCGGGAAACCTGTCGCCGTGTTTCGCTTTTCGGATACCGAAGGTCCGGGCCATTTTGCCACATTCCTCGACGCGCGCCGGGTGCCGTGGCGGCTGGTGAAGCTCGACGAGGGCGACGCCGTGCCAGCCTCGAGCGAGGGCTTCGCGGGGCTCGCCTTCATGGGCGGGCCGATGAGCGCCAACGACGACCTGCCGTGGACCGCCCCGGTCCTCGAGCTCATGCGAGACGCGATGCGCCGCGCGGTGCCCGTGATCGGCCACTGCCTCGGCGGCCAGATGCTCGCGCGCGCCGCCGGGGGCAAGGTGACGGCGAATCCGGTGAAGGAGATCGGATGGAACCCGGTACGAGTGGAGGACACGCCGCTCGCACGCCGCTGGTTCGGCGACGACCTCGCCGAGTTCACCACGTTCCAGTGGCACGGCGAGACCTTCACCATCCCGCCCGGCGCCGAGCGCATCCTCACCGGGAAGCATTGCCCCAACCAGGCGTACGTGATGGACGATCGCCACCTGGGACTGCAGTGCCACGTGGAGATGACGCCCGAGATGATCGCGAGCTGGATCGCGAGCGGGCGCTCGGAGGTCGAGTCGCACCTCGCGAGCCCCGCGGTTCAGCCGGTCGATGAAATCGAGGGCGAGATGTCCGCGCGCCTGCCCGCGTTGAGCGGTTATGCAGACCGGCTCTATGCGCGCTGGGTCGAAGGCCTCAAGCGCTAGGGGCCAGCGCGAGGGCGAGGAAGCGCACGCCGTCCACGGGATTGTCGTTGTAGGGCGCGGCGGCGACGAAGCCCAGCTCCCCGTACATGCGTTGCGCCTCGGCCATCCAGGGAAGCGTGTCGAGCTTGAGGGTGCGGTAGCCCAGGGCGCGCGCCTCGTCGATCACGCACTCGGCGAGCGTGCGCCCGATGCCCATGCCGCGGCAGCCGGGCCGCACGTAGAGGCGCTTCATCTCCGCCTCGTCGGGGGCGAGCGGCCGAAGCGCCACGCACCCCGCGGGCTCACCCGCGACGCGCGCCAGGATCAAGCGCCCGCGAGGCCGCGCGTAGTCCCCGGGCAGGGAATCGAGCTCGCGATCGAAGTGCTGGAAGCACAGGCTCACGCCGAGGCCCCGCTGGTACTCGATGAAGAGCGCTCGGCACTGCGCGACCGCCGCGGCGTCGAGCGCCTCGCCGATGTCGAAGCCGGTCGAGCGGGCGAGGGGCTCGCTCACGGAGCTAGTCGCGGAAATTGTCGAACTTGAGGGGCACTTCGGTCACGCCCTTCCTCACCAGCTGGATCGCCTCCTGGAGCA
>JBDTXQ010000107.1:0-7982 GCA_040006115.1 Usitatibacter sp. | reverse complement strand
CAGCAGTATAATGACTTCGGTAAATTGAACCTGCGCGCGACCCGGCGGCCACATGGTGCCGAGGTTTGCGCCCCGTAGCTCCCGATGACTTCCCGTTGGTGGTTTTACCCGGCCCTTCTTGCCATCTCCCTGGTGCTGGTGGCCATGGGCGTCGGCGCGCTCACGGTCGTGCTCCTGTGGCCGAGCCTGCCGAGCCTTGACGTCCTTACCGACTACCGGCCCAAGATCCCTTTGCGCATCTACACCGCCGAAGGCGAGCTGATCGGCGAGTTCGGCGAGGAAAAGCGCGCCGTGGTGAAGATCAAGGACGTCCCGCAGGTAATGAAGGCGGCCATCCTCGCCGCCGAGGACGACCGCTTCTACCAGCACGGAGGCGTCGACTACCTGGGCATGGTGCGGGCCGCCTCGGCCAACCTCCAGGGCCGGCGCGAAGGCGCGAGCACCATCACCATGCAGGTGGCGCGCACTTTCTTCCTCACGCGGGAGAAGACGTTCGCCCGCAAGCTCTCGGAAGTCCTCCTCGCCTTCAAGATCGAGGCCAACCTCACCAAGGACCAGATCCTCGAGCTCTACATCAACCAGATCTTCCTGGGCCAGCGCGCGTACGGGTTCGGCTCCGCCGCGAACGTGTATTTCGGCAAAGGCCTCGCCGAGCTCACTCCGGCCGAGGCAGCGCTGCTCGCCGGGCTTCCCCAGGCACCTTCGCGCCAGAATCCGTTCGTGAACCCCAAGCGCGCTCAGGAACGCCAGCAATACGTCCTGAGACGCATGCGCGAGGTGGGCTGGCTTTCTGACGAGCAATACAAGAAGTCGGTCGCCGAGCCTCTGCGCTTGAACCCGAACCAGCGCGAGACCTTCGCGCTCAAGGCCGACTACATCGCGGAGATGGCGCGCTCGGCGATCTACGAGCAGTTCGGCGAGCCCGCTTACGTGAGCGGCATGCGCGTGTACACCACCGTGAAGCGCAAGGACCAGGAGGCCGCGAACGAGGCGCTTCGGCAGGGCGTTCTCGAATACGACCATCGCCATGGCTACCGGGGGCCCGAGGGCTTCGCCAGCCTTCCCGCGGCGGGCAAGGACCTCGACGACGCCGTCGAGGAGGCCCTTCAGGACCGTGAAACCGTGAACGACCTCGCCGCCGCCGTGGTCCTGGAGGCCTCGCCGCGCGAGGTGGTGGCGATGATGCGCCGCGGCGACGAGGTGAAGATTTCCGCCGAGGGGCTGAAATTCGTGGCGCGGGCGCTCACCGAGAAGAATCCGGACCGCGCGATCCGCCGCGGCGCGATCGTCCGGCTGCAGCCCGGCGCCAAGGGCTACAGCATCGCGCAGCTGCCCAAGGCCGAGGCGGCGCTCGTTTCGCTCGATCCTGCCAATGGCTCAATCAACGCGCTCGCCGGCGGGTTCGACTATGGCACCAACAAGTTCAACCACGCGACCCAGGCGTGGCGCCAGCCGGGCTCGAGCTTCAAGCCGTTCATCTATTCGGCGGCGCTGGAAAAGGGATTCACGCCCGCGACGGTGCTGAACGACGCGCCTTTCGTGATCGAAGCGGCGAAGACCGGCGGGCAGCTCTGGGAGCCGAAGAATTACGACGGCAAGTACGACGGCCCGATGCGGCTGCGCACGGCGCTCATGAAGTCGAAGAACATGGTCTCGATCCGGCTGCTGCAGGCGATCGGCACCGGCTACGCGCAGGATTACATCCAGCGTTTCGGCTTCGAGCCCAAGATGCATCCGGCCTACCTCACCATGGCGCTCGGCGCGGGGTCCGCGACCCCGCTGCAGATGGCCTCGGCGTACGCCATATTCGCCAACGGCGGCTATCGCGTGAAGCCGTGGTTCATCCAGCGCGTCGAGGACAACCGCGGCGAGAGCGTCTACACGGCGAAGCCGGAGCGCGCGGGTGTCGATGCCGAGCGCGTCCTGGACGAGAGGAACGCCTTCCTCATGACGACGCTCATGCGCGACGTGGTGCGCTACGGGACCGCGGCGAAGGCGATGTCCCTCGGGCGCCAGGATCTCGCTGGCAAGACCGGAACCACCAACGACCACATCGACGCGTGGTTCGCCGGTTTCCAGGGCAAGCTCGTCGCCGTCTCCTGGATCGGCTTCGACACGCCGGGCAATCTCGGCGCCAACGAAACCGGCGGGACGGCTGCGCTGCCCATCTGGATGGCGTACGCGGCCAAGGTGCTGAAGGGAGTTCCGGAAACGGAGCTTTCGCCGCCCTCGGGAATCGTCGCGGTGAACATCAATCCGTCCACGGGACTGCGCGAGCGCGATGGCTCGAGCCGCACCACTGAATACTTCTACCAGGAGTCGCAGCCACCCTACGGCGACGAGGGATCCTTCGCGCGCGACGCCAGCCGTCCGCCCGAGGAAGTGAAGAACCAGATCTTCTGACGGAGCCTCACCCCAGTGGCGAAGTCCCGATCGAGACGCGATGCGAACCTGCGGCGGCATATCGCCTACATAGCCGCGCGCATGATGGCCGAGGACGGCATCACCGACTATGGCGCCGCCAAGACCAAGGCGGCGCGCCAGGCCGGACTCGCCGACTCGGCGCTGCTACCGGATAACCACGAGATCGAGGAAGCCCTGCGCGAGTACCAGGGCCTGTACCAGAGGGACGAGCAGCCCGAGCACCTGCGGCGGCTGCGCGAAGTGGCGGTCAAGGTGATGCGCGAGTTCGACGGCTTCCGCCCCGTTCTGGTGGGTTCGGTGCTTTCCGGCACCGCGGGGCAGTTCTCCGACGTGAACCTCCAGCTCTTCACCGACGACTCGAAGCTTCTCACCATGTTCCTGCTGAACAAGCGCTACCGCTTCGAGGAAGGGTCGAAGAAGGTGCGTCGCGGCGACCGCCTTGACGCCGTCCCGCAGATCAGCTTCGAGGTCGGGGACGTCAGGGTGACGCTCACGGTGCTCGATCCCGGCGACGAGCGCTCGAGCCCGCGGATGCGCGCCGAGGCGGGGGACATGCCGCAGCGCGCCCGCCTCGCGGAGGTGGAGGCGCTCCTCGCGCGTTAGCGCACCTCGCGAAGCTTCGCCGCGGCCTCGAGCGCGTAGTAGGTGAGGATGGCGTCGGCCCCGGCGCGCTTGAAGCCGAGGAGCGCCTCCATCATGCAGGCGTCGCCGTCGATCCAGCCGCGCTCGCCCGCGCCCATCAGCATCGCGTATTCGCCGCTCACCTGGTAGACGAATGTGGGCACCGCGAAGTGCTCCTTCACGCGCCGCACGATGTCGAGATAGGGCATGGCCGGTTTCACCATCACGTAGTCGGCGCCCTCTTCCAGGTCGAGCGCCACCTCGTGCAGCGCCTCGTCGGAATTTCCCGGGTCCATCTGGTATGACTTCTTGTCGCCCTTGCCGAGGCTCGTCCCGGAGCCCACCGCATCGCGAAACGGCCCGTAGAAGGCGGAGGCGTACTTGGCCGAGTACGCGAGGATGCGCACGTGGATGGACCCGCGGGCGTCGAGCGCGCGGCGGATCGCCCCGATGCGCCCGTCCATCATGTCGGAGGGCGCCACGATATCGGCGCCGGCCTCGGCATGGGCGAGAGCCTGTTTCTCGAGGACCGGCAATGTCTCGTCGTTCATCACGTAGCCGTCCGCGCCGGTGAGGCCGTCCTGCCCGTGGGGGGTATACGGATCGAGGGCGACGTCGGTGACGATGCCCATCTCCGGGAAACGCTTCTTTACTTCGCGGATGCAGCGCGGGACGAGGCCCTGCGGGTTGAACGCTTCCTCCGCGCCCGCGGTCTTCAGCGGCGCATCGATCATCGGGAAAAGCGTGATGGCCGGAATTCCTAAAGTGAGCGCTCGCTCAACGACCTTGAGCAGCTCGTCCACGCTGCGGCGCGAAATTCCCGGCATCGACGGGACGGCTTCGACGATCCTCGCGCCCTCGCGAACGAATACCGGCAGGATCAGGTCTTCCGGCGCGAGCCGGGCCTCGCGTACGAGGCGCCGCGAGAAGTCGTCGCGGCGCGAACGGCGCATGCGCCGGTCGGGAAAACGGCCGAGGCTCGAGGTCATTTCAGGTCCGGCAAAAAGGCGGGAACTTTAGCATGGGGGTGAAATCTCAATCGATGAAGGGTTACTCCTTCCCCGCTTCTCCTCCCTGAGCGGGCGCCTTAATCCCAATTAAGGCATTTTTGGCCCCGCCTTTACTCCCCTTTAGGCGGGGCTTTGTTTTTTCGGAACGCGAGACGCGAGAGGGTGCGCGTCGCCTCGTCGATCCCCTCGCTCTTCAGGCTCGAGAAAAGCTGCACCGTGGCGCCGGGACAGAGCTCGTCGAGTTCCTTGCGGGCCTTCGACAGGGTGACCTGCGCGGCCTGCTTGGAAAGCTTGTCCGATTTGGTGAGCAGCACATGGGTCGAGCGACCGGCGTCGCGCAGCCAGCCGATCAGCTGGCGATCGAGCGCGGTAAGCGGGTGACGCGCATCCATAACGACGACCACGGCTGCGAGCGAATCGCGCAGGGCGATGTATTCGCCCACGAGGATTTCCCAGTGCTTGCGCACCGCCCCTGGCGCGTCTGCAAAGCCGTATCCCGGCAGGTCGACAAGGAACGCCCCGCCTGCGAGCGCGAAGAAGTTGATGAGTTGCGTGCGCCCCGGCGTCTTGCTCACGAACGCGAGGCGGCGCCGCCCTGTGAGCGTGTTGATGGCGCTCGACTTCCCGGCGTTGGAGCGACCGGCAAAAGCGATCTCGGGCGCGCCCGGCGCAGGCAACTCCTTCGGATCGTGAACCGAAAGCGCGTACGCCGCCTTTTGCAACGCGAGTTCGCCTGACGCGCTCCTGCCGCTGGCGACAGGGGATCGCCTCGCGGTAAAATCGACGGGTTCTCCCCTTTTGCCCTTCCTGTCCTTCTCGCGAGGTTCCCGAATGCGTGTCTTCACGGGTTTTGCCGGACTCATTGCGCTAGTCTACGCAAGCGTCGCCGGCGCCGAGTCCAACGCCGTTGCCAAGCCCGACGTCGAGCGCGGCAAGCAGATCGCCACCGCGGTGTGCGCGGCGTGCCACGGCCCCAACGGCATGAGCACCGCGCCCACCAATCCGCATCTCGCCGGACAGGGCGCCGACTACATTGCGCTGCAACTCGCCGCGTTCAAGTCGGGCGCGCGCCCTAACGCGATCATGCAGGGTATGGCGGCTGCGCTCACGCCCGAAGACATGCGCAACGTGGGCGCCTATTTCGAGAGCCAGAAGCCGGTCGAGGGCGTTGCGCGCGACAAGGTGCTCGCGCAACGTGGCCAGCAAGTCTGGCGCGGCGGCATCAAGGCAATCGGCGTGCCCGCGTGTGCCGGATGCCATGGCGCGGCCGGCCACGGGATTCCCGCGCAGTACCCGCGCCTCGCCGGCCAGTACTCGGAGCTCACGCTGGGCTGGCTCAAGGCCTACGCGACGGGCGCGCGACCGCACTCCGTGATGGGTCCGATCGCGGCCAGGCTTTCCGAGAACGACATGAGGGCGGTTGTCGAGTACGCCGCGGGGCTGCGCTGAATGCTGGGCGGGGCTAGGCGGCGCTCTTTGCGCCGGAGCGCGCGGCGCCGCGCGGTGCCTCCGCGACCACCGTCCGGTTCTTCCCCTCGCGCTTCGCCTTGTAGAGCGCAGCGTCGGCCGCGCGCTGCAGTTGCTCCGGATCGCCGCCATGGTCCGGAAAGAGGCTCAATCCCACGCTCGTGCTGAGGTGGACGGTCGCGCCGTCGAGCGCGTAAGGCTCGCGCAGCGATTCCCGCAACTTGTCGGCGACGCCCACTGCGCCTTCCAGCGACGTACCGGGAAGGATGGCGAGGAACTCGTCGCCCCCGAGGCGACCGACGGTGTCGGATTCGCGCACGCACTTGCGCACGCGGTCGCCGACCAGCGCGAGCACGCGGTCGCCGGCGGCGTGTCCCCACGTGTCGTTCACCGCCTTGAACCCGTCGAGATCGCAGAGGAGCACCGCGAAGCCGACGTTGTCGCGGCGCGCGCGCGCGGTTTCGTGCGCGAGCCGGTCGGCGAGCAGGGCCCGGTTGGGAAGGCCGGTCACCAGGTCGAAGTGCGCGAGGTGCTCGATGCGTTTTTGCGCGGCGCGCTCGCGGTGCTGCACGCGCCGGTAGCCGAGCCAGAGCCCGCCGAGGAGCGCGATGGAACCCACCAGCAGGACGGCGATGTACTTGCGCAGGCCTTCGCCGAGGGTGAGCGCGGTCTGGGTGCGCTCGTTGATGCGCCGGGTATGCGCGTCTAGCGAGGCGTCGAGGGACGCGGTCGCCTCCGCGGAGAGGCGCCCGGCCTCGTCGGCGAGCGCTGCCGCGGACTCCGCGCCCCGTGCTTGCCGCGCGCCCGCGATGGAGCGTGCGTGGATCACCAGCATGCGCGTCGAATCGGCGAGGCGCTCCAAGGCGGGAAGCGCCATGCCCGAAGCCGCCAGGGCCTCGAGCGCGGCGAGCGCGCTTTCCACGTCGAGCGCGCGGCGCTCGATGTTTTGAAAAACCGACGCGTCGCCGGTACGCGCGCCCAGCCGCGCCGCCGCGCGCAGCTCGAGCACGTCGGTGCGCAGCGCGTGCAATCCGTCCTTCGCCTGCTGCGCGGCGATGACCTCGCGATGCACCTGGCTTTCGCGCTCGAGGTCGAGCAGCACGAGGATCGCGAGCGCCACGATGGTGGCCATCGCGATGGCGAGGCCGAGGCCCGCCAACCGCGCGCGCGAAGGCAGGATGCGCATCAGCCGCGCGCTGCGGCGAACGCGGAGCGTGCTGCCGCGAAAGTCGCCTCGAGCTCTGCGGGGCCGTGCGCGGACGATACGAACCCCGCCTCGAACGCCGACGGGGCAAGATACACGCCGCGCTCGAGCATCGCGTGGAAAAAACGATTGAAAGCGTCGCGATCGGTTTCCATCACCTGGGCGAACGAGGCGGGCGGGGTCGCGCGGAAGAAGAGCCCGAACATGCCGCCCAGGCTCGCGCCGCTGAACACCGCTCCGGCCGCGCGCGCTTCGCGGCCAAGCCCCTCGACGAGCGCGCTGGTGGTCGCGCCGAGGCGCTCGAAAAATCCCGGGGCCAGCACTTGCTTCAGCGTGGCGAGGCCGGCGCTCACCGCGACCGGATTGCCCGAGAGCGTTCCGGCCTGGTACACCGGACCCACCGGGGCGAGCTTCTGCATCACGTCGCGCCGCCCGCCGAACGCGCCCACCGGCATGCCGCCGCCGATGACCTTGCCGAGCGTGGTGAGGTCGGGCGTCACGCCGAAGATGCCTTGAGCGCCCCGCGGGCCCACGCGAAATCCGGTCATAACCTCATCAAACACGAGCAGAGCTCCGTGGCGCGTGCACTGCGCACGCAGCGTGGTGATGAAGGTGTCCGACGGGCGCACGAAATTCATGTTGCCAGCGACCGGCTCGAGCACGACTGCGGCGATGTCGCGTCCATAGCGCGCGAAGGCGTCCTCGACCTGTTGTGGATCGTTGTAGTCGAGGACCAGCGTATGCGAGGTGAGCTCCGGCGGCACGCCAGCCGAAGTGGGATTGCCGAAGGTAAGCGCCCCGGATCCCGCCTTTACCAGCAGGAAATCGCTGTGGCCGTGGTAGCAGCCTTCGAACTTGATGAGCGTCGAGCGCCCGGTGAAGCCGCGCGCGAGGCGAAGCGCGCTCATCACCGCTTCGGTCCCGGAGCTCACCAGGCGCACCTGCTCCATGGAGGGCAGGCTCGAGGTGAGCAGCTCCGCCATTTCCAGCTCGAGCGCGGTCGGCGCTCCGAAGGTAAGCCCACGCGCCGCCGCCGCGGCGACCGCCGCCAGCACGTCGGGGTGCGCGTGGCCGAGGATGAGCGGTCCCCAGGAGCCGACGTAGTCGATATATTCCCGGCCGTCCTCGTCGGTGAGGCGCGCGCCGCGGCCCTCGCGGAAGAAGACCGGCGTGCCGCCGACGGCGCGGAAAGCGCGCACCGGCGAGTTCACGCCGCCGGGGATCAATTCGAGGGAGCGCTCAAAGAGCGCGCGGCT
>JBDTXQ010000106.1:0-8034 GCA_040006115.1 Usitatibacter sp. | reverse complement strand
CGCACTCGCCGGTTGCGCGGCGCTCGCGGCCGCCATGGGCATCGGGCGCTTCGCGTTCACGCCGATCCTGCCGATGATGCAGGCCGAGGGCGCGCTCGACGTGGCCCAGGGGGGCTGGCTCGCTTCCGCCAACTACCTCGGCTACCTGGTGGGCGGCCTCACGGCCATTCGCATCTCGTGGGGCGCGCGGACCGCGATCCGCGTCGGGCTCTGTGCCGTGGGAGCCTCTACCCTCGCGATGGGAGTTGCACACTCCCTGGGGGCGTGGATTGCTCTCCGCGGGATCGCGGGCGCCGCGAGCGCCTGGGTGCTGGTATTCGCGTCCGCATGGTGCCTCGACCAATTCGAGTCCCGCGCCGGCCCGCGCCGCGCCGCCATGCTGGGCGCCGTGGTCTTCTCGGGCGTCGGCGTTGGGATCGCACTCGCGGGAATCCTCTGCACGCTCCTGCTGATCGAGAAGGTTTCCGCGGATGACGCGTGGATCGCCCTTGGGGCAGTCTCGCTTGCCGCCGCGGCCACCACGTGGCGCATCCTCGGCGGGACGGCGGGGCGGCCCCCTGCGGCGCCCTCGAGCGCAACTCCCCGGAGCGCCGATGCCATTCGCCTCGCCGTGTGCTACGGCGCGTTCGGCTTCGGCTACATCATCCCTGCGACCTTTCTCTCTACCATGGCCCGCGATGCTTTCCCGGATCCCGCCGTGTACGGCTGGACCTGGCCGCTCTTCGGCGCGGCCGCGGCAGCGAGCACGTTCTGCGCGGCCGCTTGGGGAGGAAGGCTCTCGGCGCGCGCCCTCTGGATCGCGGGACACGTCGCGATGGCCGTGGGCGTGGTGATTCCCTTGGCGCTTCCGGGGCTCGCGGGCATCATTGCGTCGGGCGCGCTCGTCGGAGGAACCTTCATGGTGGTAACGATGGCCGGGATGCAGGAGGCGCGCCGCGTCGCCGGTGTGGGCTCGCGCCGGCTCATCGCGGCGATGACCTCATCGTTCGCGGCAGGTCAGATCGCCGGCCCGCTCCTGGTGAGCTTCCTCGCGGCGCGCGGGCACGGATTCGCTCCCGCGCTCGCGCTCGCCGGCGCGGGCCTCGCGGCCAGCGCTTTCACCCTTGCCATTCACTCACCCAAGCCGAGGACCTCATGATCGATCGCATGCCTCCGATGCACGACGCGAAGATGAACGATGCGCAGAAGATGGCGGCCGCCGCGCTCATCGCCGGCCCGCGCAAGGGCGTGGTCGGACCTTTCATCCCGCTCCTGCGCAGCCCGGAGCTCCTCGGGCGCCTGCAGCGAGTGGGCGAGTACCTGCGCTTCGAGAACAGCATCGCCCAACGGCTGACGGAGCTCGCCATCCTGCTCACCTCGCGTCACGTCACGAACCAGTTCGAGTGGGTGATCCACCATCCCCTCGCGTTGAAGGCCGGCATCGCGCGCGCGACCCTCGACGCGATCGAGGTGGGCGAGCGCCCCGCCTCGATGGCCGCGGACGAGGCGGTGGTGCACGACTTCGTGATGGAGTTGCTGCGCAAGAGTATGGTCTCCGATGCGACCTATGCCCGCGCCGCGCAGCAATTCGGCGAGCAGGGCGTGGTGGACCTCACCGCCACCGTGGGCTATTTCCTCACGGTATGCCTGGTGATGAACGTCGCCGGAACGCCCGCGCCGGAGAGCCAGCTCAAGCCCTTGCGGTGACAGCCAGGGCCGACAGACTCTCATGAGGGGTTGCCGTTTGGATGATGATCATCACATCATTGCGCCATGACGAAATGGAACCGCGACGCCGTGGTGGTGACGCTCGCCGCCGCCGCGATCCTGATGGTGACGATGGGCGCCCGGCAATCGCTGGGGCTGTTCGTCTCGCCCCTCAACACCACCACCGGGCTCGGCATCACCACCATCAGCCTCGCGCTCGCCGTGGGCCAGTTCACCTGGGGCGCGATCCAGCCCATCGCGGGCGCCGTCGCGGACCGCTACGGCCCCGGCAGGGTGATCGTCGCGGGCATGATCGTGCTCGCCCTGGGCTCCGCCGTCACTCCGTTCATGACCTCGGGCTTCGGCCTCATCGTTTCCCTCGGCATCCTTTCGGCCCTCGGCTCCGGCGCGGGAAGCTTTTCGGTGCTGATCGGCGCGGCCGCGCAGAAGCTCTCGGCGCAGGAGCGTGGCAAGGCGGCGGGCATCATCAACGCGGGCGGCTCCTTCGGCCAATTCGTGTTCGCCCCGCTCACCCAGAAACTCATCTCGGGGCTGGGCTGGATGGGCGCCATGTGGTCGCTCGCGGTGATCACGCTCGCCGCGCTGCCGTTGGTGCGCGCAGTGGCGCCGCGAGGCCCCGCGAAAGCGAAGCCTGCGTCGGGCGAGATCGGCATGTGGCCCACGGTGAAGGGCGCGATGGGCGATCGGAGCTACCTCCTGCTGCACGCGGGATTCTTCACCTGTGGATTCCACATCGCATTCCTGGTCACGCACCTGCCGCAGGAAGTGAACCTGTGCGGGCTTCCCCCCACGGTGGCGAGCTGGTCGCTCGCCATCATCGGCCTCGCCAACATCGCCGGCAGCCTTCTCGCGGGTTCGGGCACCGCGCGCTTTCGCAGCAAGTACATCCTCGCGGCGATGTACGGATCGCGTGCGCTTCTCATCGGCTGCTATCTTCTCGCGCCGAAGACCGCGTTCACGTTCTACGTTTTCGCAGCGGGCCTCGGCCTCACCTGGCTCGCGACGGTGCCTCCTACGGCCGCCATCGTCGGCAAGCTCTTCGGTGTGCGCTACCTCGCCACGCTTTTCGGGCTCACGCTCCTGTCGCACCAGGTCGGCGGATTCCTCGGCGCGTACCTTGGCGGGCTGGCTTTCGAGAGCTCCGGCAATTACCAGTGGATGTGGTACGCCGACATGGCGCTTGCAGCGCTCGCGGCCGTAGTGAACCTGCCGATCCGCGAGGCCCCGGTGGTGGCGCAGACCGCGGGCTAGGTCACCCGGGGCGCGAGTCAGTCACTCGACCGTCACCGCCTTGGCGAGGTTGCGCGGCTTGTCGACGTCGGTGCCGCGCTTCAAAGCCGTGTGATAGGCGAGGAGCTGCACCGGGATCGCGTGCACGATCGGCGAGAGAAGACCCGAGTGGCGCGGCGTGCGGATCACGTGGACGCCCTCGCTCTCGGTGAAGTGGCTGTCCAGGTCGGCGAACACGTAGAGCTCGCCGCCGCGGGCGCGAACCTCCTGCATGTTCGATTTCACTTTCTCGAGGAGCACGTCGTTGGGGGCGATGACCACCACCGGCATCGACGCGTCGACCAGCGCGAGGGGCCCGTGCTTGAGCTCTCCCGCGGGATAGGCCTCGGCGTGGATGTACGAGATCTCCTTCAGCTTGAGCGCGCCCTCGAGTGCCACTGGATAGTGGATGCCGCGCCCGAGGAAGAGCGCGTGGTCCCTCTTCGCGAAGCGCTCCGCCCACGCCTGGATCTGCGGCTCGAGGTTGAGCGCGTGCTGGATGCTGCCGGGCACGAAGCGCAGTTGCGCGATCGCATCGGCCTCGGCGTCGGCCGCGAGACGGCCCTTGGCCTTGGCGATTGCGAGCGCGAGCGTGAAGAGCGCCGCGAGCTGCGTTGTGAAGGCCTTGGTGGATGCGACGCCGATCTCCGCGCCGGCACGAGTGAAAAACACGAAGCGCGAAGCCCGCGGAATGGCGCTCTCGCGCACGTTGCAGATGGACAGCGTGTGCGCCTGGCCGAGCTCCTTCGCGCGCTTCAGCGCCTCCATCGTGTCGAGCGTCTCGCCCGACTGCGAGATGGTGATGACCAGTTGCCGCGGGTTCGGGATGGAATCGCGGTAGCGGTATTCGTGCCCGAGCTCGACATTGCACGGCACGACGGCGAGGCCCTCGATCCAGAAACGCGCGACGAGCCCGGCATAGAAGCTGGTTCCGGATGCGAGCACGAGCACGGAGTCGATTCCGCGGAAGACGCCCTCGGCGCCGGCTCCGAAGAGCCCGTCCACGTCCACGCCCGAGTCGATCACCCCCTCGAGGGTGTCGGCCACCGCGCGCGGCTGCTCGTGGATCTCCTTCTGCATGTAGTGGGTGTAAATGCCCAGATCCACCGCGTCCGCGGTGAGCTCCGACAGGTGCTCGCGGCGCTTCACCGGATGGCCGTCGCGGTCCACGATGGTGACCCCGTCGCGCTTCAGCGCGACCACGTCCCCATCCTCGAGGTAGATCACGCGGCGCGTCTCGGCGATCACCGCGGAGAGATCCGAGGCGAGGAAGTTCTCCCCGTCGCCAAGGCCCACCACCAGCGGGCATCCCATCCGCGCGCCGGTCATGGTTTCCGGATCGGCGAGCGCCACGACGCCAAGCGCGTAGGCGCCGTGAAGATCGGCGGCGGCACGTCGGGTCGCCTCGAAAAGGTCGCCGCTCGCCTTGAAATAGTGGTGGATCAGGTGCGCGACCACCTCGGTGTCGGTCTGCGACTCGAAGGTGTAGCCGAGCGCCCTCAGGCGCGCGCGCTGCTCTTCGTGATTCTCGATGATGCCGTTGTGGACTACCGCGATCTCGTTCATCGAGACGTGCGGATGGGCATTGGGCTCGGTCACGCCGCCGTGCGTGGCCCAGCGCGTGTGGGCGATGCCGAGGATGCCTTTCAGGTCCTCCTTGCGCACCGCGCTTTCCATCTCGGCCACCCGGCCGACGCGGCGCACGCGGCGTATGCCGTCGTTCACGACCGCGATGCCCGCGGAGTCGTAGCCGCGGTACTCGAGCCGCTTCAGGCCCTCGGTGAGGATGGGCACGATGTTACGGCTGGCGATGGCTCCGACGATTCCGCACATGGGGAGGCTGCCTCTGGAAGAGGGCGGGGGATGGGAATCGTATTGTCTCAAAAAAACAAGCTCTCCCCAGCCTGGGGACCGGGGAGAGTGAGAAGTTAGGCGCCATGCTCTTGGCCTCACGTCGCCTAGCAGGCCGCGGGAGAGGAGGGAAACCCACGACCTGGAACCCATTGTCCGCGGCCCCCTGGGGGAGCGCAGCGGCAAAGTGCTCAGGCCGAGTGCCGAATATTCCGCGTGCCGGAAGTGCGGCGGGCCCGCCAGGCGGTCGCGGCGCGGGCCAGCGTCGCGAGCGCGAGCGTGGCGAGCGCGGGCGCGAGGGCGATGTAGAGGCCGGACCGCAGGGCGGCAAGCGCGCCGACGATCGCCACCACGGCCGCGAACCCTGCCGCCACGAACGCGACACGCCAATCGCGGATGAGAAAGGCCAGCGCCGCGATCGAGAGCAGCAGCACCGCAAGCGGCCTGGAGGCTTCCTGGGGCGCCGAGGCGAGCGCGGTCCGCAGGGATTGCGCGTGCACTACGATCGCCGGCGAGTCGCGACCGGGCCCTTCCCATCCCGCGAGGTTCACCGGTGCCGCGATGCGGTCCGCGTACGGCTGCACCTCGCCCACAAGCACGATGCGCTCGCGAAAAAGGCGCTCGAGGAGCGTCAGGTCCGGCGTCTCGAGCACCTTCCTCAGGGGCACATAGCGCAGCGCCGGCCCCAGCGAATAGTCGATGAGCCCGTCGCCGCACTCCTTCGAGAGCGCGCGGCAAAGCCGCCCGGCGAAGGTCGGGAAACTTCCGTCCTCGGTAGGGATCGCGAGGGAGAAGCGGCGCGTCACGCCGTCGTCGTCGCGCGCAAGCAGCCCGATGCCGAGGCGCGAGTCGCCGAGGGCGGCGAGGAACGGGGTGTGGATGCGGCGCGCCGAGCGCGTGCGCGCGTCGATGTTGAGGGCTGCCACGAACGGCCCGTTGCGCACGGCGGCGGCGACTCCGACGAGAAGCGCGCGGTCGAGCCCGGGATGGATGGCGTCATAGGATCGCTCGGGCAAGGGATAGTTGAAGCCGATGGCGCGGGGCTTGGCGCTGGCGATGCGCGCAAGCGCGAGCCCCAATTGCTCGTGCCACAAGCCGGGCGGCGCAGGGATCGACTCCACGCTGGCCGGATCGATGCCTACCACGATGATGTCGTCAGGAGCGGGCTTGGGAGCGAACCGGCGAAGCAGTTGCCATTCGCGATCGAGCAGCCGGTCGTCTAGCGCGGACGACAGGGGCGTGAGGGAAAGGGCGAATCCGGCGAGCGCGAGAGCCGCGACGGCGAATGCGCGCAGCGCGGCTCGGCCGCCGTCGTCGGCTTCGGTCATGGGGGCGTATCTTAACGCGCGCGGTCACGAATGCTAGACTTGCCCCTTGTTCCGCGCCCCCCGAGAAAAAAATGACAGGGGAGTCCCCCAGCCTCGCACAGCTGAGCGCCATCGCCGACCCCTTCGTGAGGGAGTTGGCGGCTCTCGGGCGCCTGCGCAGCTATCCCAAGAACACGGTATTCATCACCGAGGGCGACTCGAGCGACTCGGTGTTCGTGGTGCTCTCCGGGCGCGTGAAGACCTTCCTGTCGGACACCGAGGGCCACGAGATGATCCTCGACACCCAGGGCCCAGGCGAGTACGTGGGCGAGATGGCCCTCGACGGAAAACCCCGCTCCGCGTCGGTGATGACGCTGGAGTCCAGCACCTTCGCCGTGGTGTTGCGCGAGCCGATCAAGGAAGCGATCCGCCGCAATCCCGAATTCGCGCTCGACATGATCTCCAAGATCATCGACCGCGCCCGCCTCGCCACCAACAGCGTGAAGGACCTGGCGCTCCTCGACGTCTACGGGCGCGTCGCGCGCCTGCTGCTCAACATGGCGGTCGAGAAGGATGGCAAGCTCGAGATACCCGAGAAGCTCACCCAGCAGGAAATCGCCGAGCGCGTCGGCGCCTCGCGAGACATGGTGAGCCGCATATTCCGCGACCTCACCGCCGGCGGCTACATCACCGTGGAGAGCCGGCACATCACCATCAATAAAAAGCCGCCCGCGCGTTGGTGAGCAGCCCGGCGTTATAAGGGGCATGTGGAATTTTCGGCATTGGCGGGGCCTGATCTGCCATCGAGCGCCCTGCCGCGCGCGCGTAGTCTCGCTCCTGCCTGGCGCACACACAGGCGGAAATGAGGGTGACATGTTCGAAGAAATCCGCGACCACGATCCACGACCCAGTTCACAGGAACGCGCCTGGATGCAGGCCGACCCGTTCCACGCGATGGCCCGCGTGATGGTCCTCGCGGCGCTCGCCGTGATGATCGGCACTGCGGCGAGCGAGCTCCAGGCCGTCAAGGCGCCCACCGTGGTGGCGGCGGCTCCTTAGCGGGAGCCGCGCGTCATTTCTTGCGGGGCCGCTGCCAGCCCGGCTTGGTGACCTGTTTCGCCTCGGTTAGCGTGAGCCCGCCTGGGGGAACGTCCTTCACGATGGTGGCTCCCGCCGCGATGGTCGCGCCCTTGCCGACCGTCACCGGCGCCACCAGCTGCACGTCGGAGCCGATGTGGACGTCGTCCTCGATGATCGTGCGGTGTTTGCTGGCGCCATCATAGTTGCACGTGATGGTGCCGGCGCCGATGTTCACGCCGCTCCCCACGGTGGAGTCGCCGACATAGGCGAGGTGGTTCGCCTTGCTGCCGCGCCCGAAGCTGGAGGCCTTCACTTCCACGAAGTTGCCGATGTGCACGTCGTCGGCGAGCTGAGCGCCGGGGCGGATGCGCGCGTAGGGGCCGATGCGCGCGTCGGCGCCGATCGAGGCCTCCTCCACGAGCGTGAAGGGCTTCACCTCGGTGCCGGCTCCCACGCTCACGTCGCGAAGGATGCAGTTCGCGCCGATCTTGACTGAATCGCCCAGTGCGACGCGCCCCTCGAAGATGCAGTTCACGTCGATCGTCACGTCGCGCCCGCAGGTGAGCTCGCCGCGCACGTCGATTCGGGCGGGATCCGCGAGCGTGACTCCGGCTTCGAGGAGCCGGGAGGCTTCGTTCATCTGGAAACGGCGCTCCAGGGAGGCGAGCTCGACCTTGCTGTTCACGCCGAGCGACTCGTGCGGCGCGGCCGGATGCCGCACCTCGATCGCGACGCCGTCGGCAACCGCGGCGGCAACGATGTCGGTCAGATAATACTCGCCCTGCGCGTTGTCGTTGGACAGGCGCGCGAGCCACTCGCC
>JBDTXQ010000105.1:0-8088 GCA_040006115.1 Usitatibacter sp. | reverse complement strand
CGCCGAGCCCGACTACCTGATCAGGTGTACGCGTCCATCGGCGGGCAGGTGCAGATGAGGTTGCGGTCGCCGTAGGCGTTGTCGACGCGGGCGACCGGCGGCCAGTACTTGTGGTCGCGCAGCCAGGGCGCGGGGAACGCGGCCTGCTCGCGCGAGTAGGGTCGGTCCCACTCGGTGCCGGTGACGGCGGCCGCGGTGTGCGGCGCGTTCTTGAGCGGGTTGTTGGCGCGGTCCATCGCGCCGCGCTCGATCGCCGCGATCTCCTCGCGGATCGCGATCATCGCGTCGCAGAAGCGGTCGAGCTCGGCCTTGGACTCGCTCTCGGTGGGCTCCACCATGAGGGTGCCCGCCACCGGGAACGACATCGTCGGCGCGTGGAAGCCGTAGTCGATGAGGCGCTTGGCGACGTCCTCGACGCCGATGCCCGAGGTCTCCTTCAAGGGCCGCAGGTCGAGGATGCACTCGTGCGCAACGAGGCCGCCCGGCCCCGCGTACAGGACCGGGTAGTGGGGCGCGAGGCGCTTGGCGATGTAGTTCGCGTTGAGGATCGCGACCTCGCTCGCCGCGGTGAGGCCCTCGTCGCCCATCATCTCGATGTACATCCAGGAGATCGGCAGGATCGAGGCGCTGCCGTAGGGAGCCGCAGTCACCGCGCCGATAGCTTCCGCGCTGGGGCCGAGCGCGCGGTGCCGCGGCAGGAACCTCGCGAGGTGTGCGCCGACCGCGACCGGACCTACGCCGGGGCCGCCGCCGCCGTGCGGGATGCAGAAGGTCTTGTGCAGGTTCAGGTGCGACACGTCGCCGCCGAATTCGCCCGGCGCGCAGAGTCCCACCATCGCGTTCATGTTGGCGCCGTCCACGTACACCTGGCCGCCGTGGCGATGGACAATCTCGCAGATCTTCGTGATGCCCGCCTCGAACACGCCGTGGGTCGAGGGATAGGTGACCATCAGGGCCGCGAGGTCGTGCGCGTGCTCCGCCGCCTTGCGCTCGAGGTCCACGATGTCCACGTTGCCGCCGGTATCGCAGCCGACGACAACGACCTTCATGCCCGCCATCTGCGCCGACGCGGGATTGGTGCCGTGCGCGGAGCTCGGGATGAGGCACACGTCGCGATGGCCCTCGCCGCGGCTCTCGTGCCACTTGCGGATGATGAGGAGACCCGCGTACTCGCCCTGGGAGCCGGCGTTGGGCTGGATCGACACCGCCGCATATCCGGTCGCCTTCGCGAGACGCGCTTCGAGGTCCTCGATCAGCTCGCGATATCCGATCCACTGCTCCGCGGGCGCGAACGGGTGGATGTGCGCGAATTCCTGCCAGCCCACGGGGATCATCTCGCTCGTGGCATTGAGCTTCATCGTGCACGAGCCCAGCGGGATCATGGAGCGGTCGAGCGCCACGTCCTTGTCGGCGAGGCTGCGCAGGTAGCGCAGCATCTCGGTTTCGGAGTGGTGGCGGTTGAAGACGGGGTGCTCGAGATAAGGCGAGCTGCGTAGAAGCACAGCGGGGATCGCATCGACGCCCTCGCGATCCAGGTCGAGCGCGGAGAATACCGGCGCCGCCCCCGCGAAGATCGCGAGGATCGCCTCGACGTCGGCGCGGGTGGTGGTCTCGTCCAGCGAGATGCCGATGCGCCCTTCGTCGACGCGGCGGAAGTTCACGCGCTGCGAGCGGGCGCGCTCGACGATTGCGCCAGTCTTGCCTGCGCTCGCCACCGTGAGCGTGTCGAAGAACGCGCGCCCGGGCGCTTCGAATCCGAGCTTCTTCAGCCCGGACTTGAGGATCGCCGTGAGGCGATGCACGCGCCGTGCGACGCGCTCAAGGCCCGCGGGGCCGTGATACACCGCGTACATCGATGCCATCACCGCGAGGAGCACCTGCGCCGTGCAGATGTTCGAGGTCGCCTTCTCGCGGCGGATGTGCTGCTCGCGCGTCTGCAGCGCAAGCCGGTATGCGGTATTTCCCTGCGCGTCGACGGTGACTCCTACCAGGCGTCCCGGCATGTTGCGCTTCAGCTCGTCGCGAGTGGCCATGTAGCCCGCGTGCGGCCCGCCGAATCCAATCGGCACGCCGAAGCGCTGCGTGTTGCCGACCGCGACGTCGGCGCCCCACTCGCCGGGGGGCTTCAGGAGCGCGAGGGCGAGGAGGTCGGCCGCGGCGATCAGGAAGGCGCCCCGCGCATGGGCCACGCCGGCGAGCGCCGCGTAGTCGCGCGCCTCACCATCGGCGCCGGGATACTGGACGAGCACGGCGAACGCGTCGATCCCGCCGAGGGCCTCGGGTGCGGCGACCCGCACCTCGATGCCGAGCGGCTCGGCGCGCGTGCGCACCACGTCGATCGTCTGCGGGAAAACGTCGGAAGCCACCGCGAAGACGCGCGACGCACCCTTGTACGAACGAAGGCAGAGCGTCATCGCTTCGGCCGCCGCCGTCGCCTCGTCGAGCATCGACGCGTTGGCGATCGACATCGCGGTCAAGTCCGTGACCATGGTCTGGAAATTGAGCAAGGCCTCGAGGCGGCCCTGCGAGATCTCGGGCTGGTAGGGCGTGTAAGCCGTGTACCACGCCGGGTTCTGGAAGACGTTGCGCAGGATAACGCCGGGCGTGTAGGTCTCGTAGTAGCCCTGCCCGATGTACGACTTGAACACCTTGTTCTTCCCGGCCATGCGCCGCAGCCGCGAGAGCGCCTCGCCCTCGGTGCGCGGCGCCCCGAGGTCCATCGCTTTCTTGCGGCGGATCGAGGGCGGGACGACGGCGTCGGTCAGTGCGCGGCGCGAAGCGAAACCGAGCACGCCCAGCATGGCCACCTCCTCGTCCGTGTCCGGTCCGATGTGGCGGCGCTCGAAGGCGCCGTGGTCTTCGAGGTCTGCGAGGGTCTCGCCCATGGGTTCGGTCGTAACGCTCACGTCGCGGCGGCTTTCTCGTAAGCGGCCGCGTCGAGGAGCTTCTCGATGTCGGCCAGGTTGACGGGCTTGATGCGGAACATCCAGGCGGCGAACGCATCCTCGTTCACCTTTTCCGGCGCGGCGGAGAGATCGGCGTTGGCGGCGACGACCTCGCCCGACACTGGCGCGTAGATGTCCGATGCCGCCTTCACCGATTCGACGACGCCGATCGCCTCGCCCGCGGTGACCTTGCGCCCCGCCTGCGGCGTCTCGACGAAGACGATGTCGCCCAGCTGCTCCTGGGCGTGGTCGGTGATGCCGATCGTCACGGTGCCGTCGGACTCGCGGCGCACCCATTCGTGCGATTGCGTGTAGCGCAGCTCTTGCGGGAGTTTCATTTCGTTTCCTCGAGGATGTCGATGAGAACCTTGCCGTTGCGAACGAAGGGTGCCTTCACGACGCGCGCGGCGAGGCGCTTGTCGCGGATCTGCACGTGCACGATGTCGCCCGGCGCCGAGCCGGGCGCAAGGCGCGCGAGCGCGATCGACTTGCCGAGCGTGGGCGAAAATGTGCCGCTGGTGATCTCGCCTTCGCCCTTCGCGCTTTCCACCTTCTGGTGCGCGCGGAGCACGCCGCCGCTCTCGAGGAGGAGAAGTCCGAGAAACTCGTGGCGCTTGGCGTGCTTCCCGAGCGCCTGCTTGCCGACGAAGTCGCGATCGGAGGCGAGGTCCACGGTCCACGCGAGCCCGGCGTCGAGGGGCGAGGCCGCTTCGTCCATGTCCTGGCCGTAGAGATTCATGCCCGCCTCAAGACGCAGCGTGTCGCGCGCGCCGAGGCCGCAGGGGCGAGCGCCCGCCACGACAAGGGCCTGCCACGCGGACGCGGATTCGGCGGCGGGCAAGACGAACTCGAAACCATCCTCGCCGGTGTATCCGGTGCGCGCGACCATCCACGTTCCCGTCATCGCCGCGTTGAAGGGCGCGAGGTTCTCGGTGTCCGACTTCCTCGCGGGGAACGCGCTCCAGAAGGCCTCGCGCGCGCGTGGGCCCTGGATCGCGAGGATCGCGAGGTCACGGCGGGGTTTAAGCGTCACCTGCGCGCTCCAGCGCGTCGCGAGCCCCTGCAGCCACGCGATGTCCTTCTCCGCGGTGCCGGCGTTCACCACCACGCGGAAGAAATCGTCGCGGAAGAAATAGGTGATGAGGTCGTCGACCACGCCGCCGTCTTCGGCGAGCATGCATGAGTACAGCGCCTTGCCCGGCGCCTTCAGCTTGTCGACATTGTTGGCAAGGGCTCGACGCAGGAACGCGCGCGCGCCCGCACCCTCGATGTCGACCACTTGCATGTGCGAGACGTCGAAGAGGCCCGCGCCGCGCCGCACCGCGTGGTGCTCCTCCATCTGCGAGCCGTAGTGGACCGGCATATCCCAGCCGCCGAAGTCCACCATGCGCGCGCCCGCCGAGCGGTGCAGGTCGTGGAGCGGTGTCGTCTTGAGCAAAGTCTCTCCGTATCGAAAAAAAGAAAAGGGCCGGGCGCGCCTTGCGGCTCGCACGACCCCTCTGTCCTTGATACCTGAGAGATTACGGAGGGATTTCATTCCTTCCGCGCGCCCCTTCGGTGGACGGCCACGCCGTCGCTCTCCAGAGTCCGGGGTTCTCCCCCGTTTCCGATCGGTCCTTTTGCCTGAGAGTTTGCGGGTGCTACCCCTTCGGCGCCTCGGCCACGCAGGGCCGGGGGCTCTCCCGATCGGATGACGAATTCTAGAGGAAGACGCGGCCGAGCGCGAGACGAGGTGTCTTGGGATTGGTCGGGGCGAGAGGATTCGAACCTCCGACCCCCTGCACCCCATGCAGGTGCGCTACCAAGCTGCGCTACGCCCCGACCGAGCTTTGAATTATAGCCGACTGGCGGGCGCTACCGCTCGAGCATCTTGAGAATGCTCTTCAATTCCTTGCGAATGGTCGAGGGAGAGATCGGCTGCGGCACGGTCATGGTCCTCTGGCCGTCGCCGCCGCGCGGAAGCGATCCGCTGGCCGGCTCCTCGAGGCGATTCCTCGCCCCGTTGATGGTGAAGCCGTGCTCGTAGAGCAGCTCGCGGATGCGCCGGATGAGGAGGACTTCGTGATGCTGGTAGTAGCGCCGGTTGCCGCGCCGCTTCAAGGGCTTCAGCTGCGTGAATTCCTGCTCCCAATACCGCAGCACATGGGGCTTCACCCCGCACAATTCGCTAACTTCGCCGATGGTGAAATAGCGCTTGGCGGGGATCGCGGGGAGCTCAGTCGTCGCCGGGTTCTCCGTGGCCATTGAAGGACTTCTCGACCAGGCTCTTCAGCTTCTGGCTCGCATGGAAGGTGACCACGCGACGTGCGGTGATGGGGATTTCCTCCCCGGTCTTGGGGTTTCGCCCGGGGCGCTGGGGCTTCTTGCGGAGCTGGAAATTGCCGAACCCCGACAACTTCACCATCTCGCCCCGCTCAAGGGCGATGCGGATCTCTTCGAAGAAGGACTCGACCATGTCCTTGGCCTCGCGCTTGTTCAGCCCGACCTTTTCGAACATGAGGTCGGCGAGCTCCGCCTTGGTCAGGGTGACTTTGTCTTTCACGTGCGCAGCTCGGCTTTGAATTTTTCGTTGAGTTTCTGGCGAATGGAGGCGACCACCCCCTCCACGTCCGAATCTGTCAAAGTCCTATCAGTATCCTGCATAACTATCCGTAGGGCAAGGCTTTTTCGGCCGGGCTCGACCCCTTTCCCACGGTACTGATCGAACACTTCGAGGTGCCGGACGAAGGCCGGCAGGCCCTCCCGGGCGGCTGCCAGCATTGCCCCCGCGGGCACCTCCTCCGCGACGACCAGGGCCAGGTCGCGGCGCACCACGGGCATCTTCGAGAGCCCCGCGAAGCGCGGGTATTCGCCTTTCAGGAGGGGCTCGGCCAGGACCTCGAAGACCACCGGGGCTGACGTCAACTCGTACTTCTGCTGCAGGCGCGGGTGCAGCTCGCCCACGATCCCGATCGGCTTGCCGCCGGCGCTCACGGTCGCACAGCGCCCCGGATGGCAGGCGGGATGGGATCCGGGCGAGAAGTCGAGCCCGCGGCACCCCGCGAGCCCCTGAAGGTCGCCCTTGGCGTCGAAGAAATCGACCCGCTCGCCCTTTTCGCCCCATTGCTCGGGCCAGCGCAGGCCAAACGCGAGTCCGGCCACGCGCTCCGGCTGCACCGCCAGGTCGGGGGCCGAGCCCTCGAAGCAGCGGCCGATCTCGAATACCCGCACGCGCTCCTCGCTGCGGTTGAGATTCGAGCGGAGGGTCTGCACCAGGCCGCCGAGGAGCGTCGTGCGCATCACGCTCATGTGGCTCGCGATCGGGTTGGCGACGCGCACCGGGTTCGCGTTTCCGGCGAAGTCGCTCTCCCATTCGGGCGCGACGAAGCTGTAGTTCACGACCTCCTGGTAGCCGAGGGCGGCGATCGCGCGGCGCAGGTCGAAGCGGTCGCGCTCGCCTTCGGGAATCGCAAGCATCGGCAGGCGCGAGCGCGGCGCTTCGGCGGGCACGTGCTCGTAGCCGTGGATGCGCGCGATCTCCTCGACGAAGTCCTCCTCGATGGCGAGGTCGAAGCGCCACGTGGGCGGCGTCGCGCGCATCGCATGGGACTCCACGGCCACGTCGCAGTGGAGGCGGCGCAGGATGTCGACCATTTCGCCATCGGCGACCGGATAGCCGAGGAGCTTCACGACGCGTTCGGTGCGTACCCGCACTGGGTTGCGCTGCGGCAGATTGCCGCGCGCCTCCGAGACCGGGCCCGCCGTGCCGCCGCAGATCTCGAGGACCAGCCCGGTTGCGCGCTCGAGCGCCGCGCGCGTCGCGCCGAAATCGACGCCGCGCTCGTAGCGGTAGGCGGCGTCGCTCGTGAGCGCGAGCTCGCGCGTCTTGCCCTGTACCGCCTCGGGGTGGAAGAACGCCGCCTCGAAGAAGACCTCGGTCGTGCCCGCGCCGACCATCGTGTCATGGCCGCCCATCACGCCGCCGAGGGCGACCGGGCCGCTCTCGTCGACGATGGCGAGAAGGCCCGGACGATATCCGACTTCCTGCTCGTTCAGCAGCTCGATGCGCTCGCCCGGATTCATGAAGCGCACTCCGATCGCGCCCTTCAGCTTCGCGTCGTCGAACGCGTGCATCGGCTGCCCGCGCTCGAGCATCACGTAATTGGTGATGTCGACGAGCGGGTTGATGGCGCGCAGTCCTGCGCGCTCGAGGCGCCGCAACATCCATTGCGGCGTCTTCGCCGCGGAATCTAGGCCGCGGATCACGCGGCCGAAATACACGCCGCACGCGTCGGGTTGCGCGATCGACACCGCGCGAGCGTGGTTCGCGGTGGCCGCCGGGGGCGCGGGCAACGGAAGGCGCAGCGGCACCCTCGCGATGGCGGCGAAGTCGCGCGCGATCCCGAACATCGAGAGGCAATCGCCGCGGTTCGGCGTGAGCTTGAGCGTGAGGTAAGTGTCGTCGAGCGCGAGGACCTCGCGCACGTCGCGGCCCACGGGCGCGTCGGCGTCGAGCACGAGCAGCCCCTCATGCTCGTCGGACAGCCCGAGCTCGCGCGCCGAGCAGAGCATCCCGCTCGACTCCACGCCACGCAACTTCGCCTTCCTGATCTCGATCCCCGGAAGTTTCGCTCCGATCAACGCGCACGGCACCTTCTGCCCTGCGGCGACGTTGGGTGCGCCACAGACGATGGTGAGCGTCTCGCCCGTGCCCGCGTCGACCTCGGTCACGCGCAGCTTGTCCGCGTTGGGATGCGGCGCCACGCTCTTCACGAGCCCCACGACGATGCCGGAAAATTGCGCGGCGACTGGCACGATCTCCTCGACCTCGAGCCCGCCCATGGTGAGCGCGTGCGCGAGCTCGCCCACCGGCATTTGCGCCGGCGCGAGCTCCTTCAGCCACGCGAGCGAGACTTTCATCGGAATTGGGACAGGAACTTGAGGTCGTTCTCGAAGAAGAGCCTCAAGTCGTTCACGCCGTACTTGAGCATCGCTAGGCGGTCGAGTCCCATGCCGAAGGCGAAGCCGGAGTACTTCTCCGGATCGATGCCGCCGTTGCGCAGCACGTCGGGGTGGACCACGCCCGCGCCGGCGATCTCGAGATAGGTCACCTCGCCGTCCTTGCGCGACCACTCCATGTCGATCTCGACGCCCGGCTCGACGA
>JBDTXQ010000104.1:0-8242 GCA_040006115.1 Usitatibacter sp. | reverse complement strand
GCGCCAAGGAGATCGGCGCGCGCTTCGGCATCATGCCGAGCTTCATGGCGAAATGGAACGCGCAATTGCCGGGCTGCTCGGGTCACCTGCATCAAAGCCTCACCGACGGATCGAAGAACGTCTTCTGGGACGCGAAGGGCAGGAACGGCGGCATGTCGAAGCTCTTCGAGAGCTACCTCGCGGGCCAGGTCGCGCACTTGATGGAGATGGCGCCGATGTACTGGCCCACCATCAACTCGTACAAGCGCCTCGTCGACGGCTTCTGGGCGCCGGTGAAGCCCACGTGGGGCGTGGACAACCGCACGGCGTCCTTCCGGGTGATCTCGGGCGCGCCGAAATCCACGCGCCTCGAGACGCGCTGCCCCGGCGCCGACATGAATCCCTACCTCGCCACCGCCGCGGTGATCGCCGCGGGGCTGAACGGCATCGAGAAGGGCATGAAGCTCACCGCCAAGCCGATCACCGGCACCAACCAGGGCGCGGAGAACATCCCCAGGGCGCCGCGCACGTTGATCGAGACCACGCGCATCTTCAAGGAATCGAAGGTCGCGCGCGACTGGTTCGGCGACGATTTCGTCGACCACTTTGCGGCCACGCGCGAGTGGGAATGGCGCCAGTGGCTCGACGGCGTCACCGACTGGGAATTGAAGCGCTACTTCGAGATCATATGATCAGCAAGTTCGCATTTCCCACCACCATCCATTTCGGCGCCGGGTCGCGCAAGCTCGCCGCCGAGCACTTGAAGCAGAACGGCGTGAAGCGCCCCCTAATCGTCACCGACAAGGGCTTGGCGCAGCTGCCGATCCTCAAGGACTTCGCCGCCTCGCTCGACGGCCTCGCGGTGCAGGTCTACGCCGGCGTCCATGGCAATCCCACGAAGGGCCAGGTCGATGACGGCGCGAAGGCGTTCAAGGCCCACAAGGCCGACGCGGTGATCGGCTTCGGCGGCGGCGCGGCGCTCGACGTCGCGAAGGCGGTTGCGATGATGGCGGTGCACGAGGGCGACGTCCTCGAGTACGCGTGGGACCACCCGAAGGTGCGCCCGATCACCAACGCGCTTCCCTACTTCATCGCGCTCCCCACCACCAGCGGCACCGGGAGCGAGGTGGGCCGGTCCTCGGTGATCTCACACGACGAGACCCACGTGAAGAAGATCATCTTCAACCCGGCGCTGCTCGCGAGGGCGGTGTTTGCCGATCCCGAGCTCACGGTAGATCTCCCCGCGGGCGTAACGGCCGCGACCGGCATGGACGCCCTCACCCACAACGTCGAGAGCTATCTTTCCCCCGCTTATCACCCGCTTTGCGACGGCATCGCGCTGGAAGGCGCCCGCATCGCCGCCCACGCCATCGAGAAGGCGGTCTCCACGCCGAAGGACATCGCCGCCCGCTCCGACATGATGATGTCGTCGATGATGGGCGCGATCGCGTTCCAGAAAGACCTGGGCGCGGTGCACTCGTGCGCCCATGCGCTCGGCACGGTCGTCGATATGCACCACGGGCTCGCAAATGGGATCATGATCGACCATGTGATGCGCTTCAACGCGGACGCGGCAGGGGAGAAGATGGCCGAGCTGGCGCGGGTCTGCGGCGCCGGGAACACGGCCGGGGACTTCGTCGAATGGCTGGCGGCGTTGAAAGCGCGGATCGGGATTCCCGCGCGCCTCGGCGGCAAGGGTGTCAATGCGGGGCATGTCGCCCGGCTGGTGGAGATCGCGGTGGCGGACACCTGCCACCAGACCAACCCCAGGCCGGTGACGGCGAAGGATTTCGAGCGGATTTTTACGCAGGCGATCTAGGCAAGTTTCCGCGCGTCAGTGCGGGGGAGGCGCGGCTACAATAGCCGCGGGCATCGTCACCTGGGGAGGTGAACATGGCGCATTCGACCGGGATGTTTTCGCGGCTCTTCGTTTTTTTAGCCGGCGTGCTGGTGTCGCTCGCGTGTTTCGCGGGCAACGAGAAGATCACCGGCGTGTTCGCCGCCGGGGGAACGGCGAGCGGCAGCGGGTTTGCCCAGGTCAACTTCACCTGCTTCGGCTCGCCCGCCTGCACCGGCATCTACAGCGGCGTGGCGCAGGACGAGGGCTGCACCAATACGTTCCCGATCAGCGGGGTCTTCACCGTGACCGGCCTGGACCTTTCCCATCCCGGAGCGACGTTTTCCGGGACGCTCGACCTCGAGAACGATTGGTCGAGCAACGGGCCCACCATCATCGGAGCGCCTCCCATCGTCTGCGCGTACGCGGTCCGCAATCGCCCTGTCAGCATTCCGTACAACGGGACGTGGACGGGATCCAGCGGAACGATCTCCTATACCGGCACCTTCCCCGTCACCGGCGACCCCATCGTCGTCGCGGGGGCCTTCTACGCCGAAGTCTCCACGACGCCGCCGGTCTTTCCCTTGACGGTCACGGGAACGATCACGCCCGCCGTGGCGAACATCCAGGCGCAGGTCCAGTTCCGCCCGCAGGATGTCGGCACCAGCGCGAGCGTCTTCGTCTTCGCGCTCGCCCCCGCGTCGATCGTGAGGTCGGCGGCGAAGGCCATGCACTTCGGCCTCATGGCGCGTGAAACGCCGAAGGATGCTCCCGTGCCTTGCGTGCTGGCGCAGGTGGGCTCCGACGGGCTGCTCCACGCCGTTCCTTCTGCTTCGAACCTGGTGGGGACGGCAAGCGCGGTTCTCACCGCGCAGGGCGCCTCGGTGAACGTGCTGAACAACATTGCGACGCCCAACGTCGCCGGCGCGACCATGTTCGTGGGCTACGGCCCCGACCCGAACACGATGGTGAACAACGGCGTGAACCAGGCCGCGATCACCGTTCCCGGCACGGCCACTTGCGTGCCGAAGCCGCCGCAAACCGGCTGGTGGTGGAATCCCCTCGAAGGCGGGCGCGGCTTTTCCATCGAGGTGCAGGGCAACAACCTCTTCTTCGCCGCGTTCCACTACGAGGCCAACGGCGCCGCGACCTGGAACGTGTCGCCGGGCCCGATCTCGCTCGGCGGCTCGCGCTTCACCAGCGACTTCTACGGCGTCACCGGCGGACAGACGCTCTTCAGCGCGTACAAGCCCGCAAACGCCGCCAAGGCCGGGACGATCACCTTGAGCTTCAGCGACGCGTCCCACGGCACGATGACGTGGCCTGGCGGCACGGTACCGATCGAGCGCATGAACCTGGTGCCCGGCGGCCTCGCCGCCGTGCCGGCCGGCAACCAGCCGGAAACCGGATGGTGGTGGAACCCGGACGAGAACGGCCGCGGCTTCTTCATCGAGTGGCAGAAGGGCTACGCCGACCTCGCGGGATACATGTACGACGACGCGGGCAAGCCCGTCTGGTACATCGCGGTCTACGAGACTCCGAACGCGCGCGCCTTCAACGGCAACTGGTGGACCTTCGCGAATGGCCAATCGATGGGCGGCGCCTACAAGCCCGCGACTCGCACCAGCGACAGCTTCGCGCCCGTGAGCATCAATTTCACCGGCGCCGACACCGCGATCATGACGCTTCCCAACGGGCGCACCACGAACCTCGTCCGACAGAGGTTCTAGATTCCTTCATACGCGAGAAGAAAAAACAACCATGAAAAACATCCTCACCCCCGCTTTGTGCCTCGCATTCTCACTCCTGACCCTCGGCGAGGCGCTCGCGGGGGTCGAATCGGTCGTCATCTCCAAGGGCTTCGCGTACATCCAGACTTCGGCCACGTCCGTCGTCATCGATCCGGCGTCCAACAACTACGGCTTCGGCGCCGACGTTAACGGCTCCGGCATTGCCTCGATCGCCGCGCCCATCCTCACCGGGCCGATCAACACCGCGGCCCTGGGTACGATCCACAACAACGGCCGGCTGGTCTACAGCGTCGGCGACGGCGGGTGGCGCTGGGGCTTCCCGAACGCGAACGACTTCGGCGCGGCAAGCCTCGCGACCGTCAACTCGATTTTCGCGAGCGGAACCTACACGATCAACGTGAACGGCGTGAACGTGTCGCTGCTGCTCACGGGCGACGCGTACCCGAATGCGCCCCAGCTCACCCTCACGGGCGGCGCGTGGACCAACGGCAAGTACGTGATGGACGCGGGCCAGGCCCTCACGATCACGACCAACGCCTTCACCGCCTACGGGACGCACGCGGACGACGGGATCTGCATCCTCGGCTTCGGCCCGGGCATCCCCAAACCCTTCGTCGAGGTCGCTCCCTACGGGTGCCGCTGGGGCTTCGCGAGGCAATTGCATTCGGCGGTGCCCGGCTCGAAGGCGCTCAGCGTCACCTTGCCCGCATATACGTTCCAGGGGGGGCAGGAATACGCGATCGGAGCGGGTTTCAGCGCGCTCGTGGACGTAAAGCCCCTGGCCGCGCTGCCGGGCAGCGTCAATGTCGCGAGCTACGACGCCTTCACCCTGGTCACCTTGAGCGTGACCGGCGCCGTCGCTCCGCCCGCGAATGGCGTCCAGGTGAACGGTACATTCGCCGCCGATGTGCCCAACGGCGGCGGCGCGCTGAACCTCACCTTCGCCTGCACCGGCACGCCTACCTGCATCGGCACGTTCACGATGAACACGAAGCCCGCCGCCTGCTCGAACTCCTTCAGCTTCAGCGGATCCATGAAGTTCACCGGCCTCGACCTTTCGCGCGCGGGATCGCTGCAAGGCACGGTGGCGAATAGCAGCTTCATGGACTTCACCTCGCTTGCCAACGGCACATGCGCCTACAGCACCGCGCCCAGCAGCGAAGTCCTCGCGTACAACGGCAACTGGGACGGCACCAAGGGAACGCTCGTGGTGCACGCCTTCGACGGGCAGGACAAGCCCTTCGACGCAGCCGGCACCTTCAAGTCGAGCGTATCCGCCGCGCCGCCGGTCTTCCCGATGACGGTCACGGGCACGGTGACGCCGACTGTGGCCAACGTTTCGGCGCAGGTGCAGTTCCGTCCGCAGGATGTCGGCACGACCGCCAAGGTGTTCGTCTTCGCGCTCGCCCCGGCGACGAGCCTTAAGAACGCCGTGGTCTCGCAGGACACGCACACCGGACTCGTGGCGCGGCTCTTTCCGAAGGACGCCGTCGCCGTTCCCTGCGTGCTCGCGCAGCTGAACGGCAACGGCCAGCTTTCGGGCGTGAGCGCCTCGACCATGCAGGGCGTGACGAACGTGCTCAGTGCCCAGGGACAATCCGTCACGATCCTCAACAACATCGCGACGCCCAACGTCGCGGGCGCCACCTTCTTCGTGGGGTACGGCCCGGATGCCGGCACGATGATCGACTCGGGCGTGAACCGCAGCGCGGTGACCATTCCGGGAGCGCTCACCTGCGCGCCGCAGCCGCCGCAGACGGGCTGGTGGTGGAACCCCCTCGAGGGCGGGCGCGGCTTCTCCATCGAGGCGCAGGGCAACAACCTCTTCTTCGCCGCGTTCCACTACGACGCCGCGGGCAACGCCACCTGGAACGTCTCGCCCGGGCCGGTCTCGCTCGGCGGCTCGCTCTTCAAGAGCGACCTCTACAACGTGACCGGCGGTCAGACCCTCGGCGGCGCCTATCACGCGGCCGACGCGGCAAAGGTCGGGGGCATCACGCTCAGCTTCAGTGACGCGTCGCACGGCACCATGACCTGGCCCGGCGGCACGGTGCCGATCGAGCGCCAGAACCTGGTCCCGGGAGGCCTCGCCCAGCCCCCGCAAGCCAACGTCCCCGAGACCGGCTGGTGGTGGAACCCGAACGAGAGCGGGCGTGGGTTCTTCATCGAGTGGCAAAAGGGCTACGCCGACATCGCGGGCTACATGTACGACGACGCCGGCAAGCCGGTCTGGTACATCGCGGTCTACGAGACTCCGAACGCGCGCGCCTTCACCGGCAACTGGTGGACGTTCGCCAACGGGCAATCGATGGGCGGCGCCTATCGCCCCGCGACGCGAACCAGCGACACCTTCGCGCCGCTCACCATCAACTTCACCGGCAACGACACCGCGGTGATGACGCTGCCCGGCGGGCGCACCACCAACCTCGTGCGGCAGCGGTTCTAGGTCACGGGGAGATGTACGCGTAGCCCTTCGCCTGGTAGGCCATGAGCGAGATCCAGCTGTTGCCGATCACCTTCACTTCCGGCAGCACGTTCTCCGCCTTCGTGCCCTGCTGGCGAATGGCTACCGAGCATTGCTCGACGCTCTGGATGCCGGGCGCCTTGCCCATCTCGGCGATCTTCGCGGCGATCTGAACGGCGACCGGCCGGTCCTCGGGCTTGATCTTCTCGATGTCGGTCTGCACCAGCTTCGTCGCGGGGCCGCGGATCGCGATCACGAAATGCGGCGTCACGCCTTGCTTGATGAGCGACTGGCGCGTCTCGTCGATCACGTTCAGGCGGTTCAGCAGCGCCTTGCCGTCGCCCTCGTGCACGTCGAAGGCGACCTTCACGTCCTTGATGTCGCCGAGGACGGCCCTGTCGTCGGCGGTTTGCGCGAGCGCGGGGATCGTTGCGAGCGCGAGGGCGAAGCCGGCAACGGCGGTTGAGAGGGGGCTCGAAAAATAGGGCATTGTGGTATTCCTCCGGTGATGACGCAGCCCATCGTACGCCACATGGCCAGCATCGAAATCAGCGAGGAGCGCGGGGTGCGCTACCTGCACTTCGGCTCCCCCTGGGTGCAAGGCGCGATGCGCATCGCGCGCCCCTCCGCGCTCGAGCTCGAGTACACGCGCGAGCTGATGCTGCCGCTCATGCTGCATCCCGGCGCATGGCCCAAGTCCGTGCTGCAGATCGGGCTGGGCGCCGCCTCGATCACGCGCTTCCTCCATCGCCACCGCCCGAAGGCGCGCCTCACCGTGGTCGAGATCGATCCGCAGGTGGTCGTCGCCGCGCGCCAGTTCTTCAAGCTCCCCGAGGAATCCGCAAGGCTGCGCATCGAGATCGCCGACGGCCATGAATTCGTCGCGAGCTCGAAAGGCCGCTTCGACTTCATCGTGGTGGATGCCTTCGACGAGGACGGGCGCCCCGGCATGATGGAGACGCTGCCCTTCTATCTCAATTGCCGCGATCGCCTCACCGCCAGGGGCATGGTGGCGGTTAACCTCCTGCGCCGCCGCGGCGGCACAGGCCCGGTGCTGGCGCGGCTGCGTGAGGCCTTCGACGCGGTCCTGGCGCGCCCGGCGTGCGCGGCCGGCAATACCATCGCCATCGCCGCGACCGGGGCGGGTGTAGATTTGCTATCGTTACCACCTGCCCTCGATCCCGACAGGATGCCCAAGTGAAAGCCGTACTCCTCACCCTCGCGACGTTCGCCACGCTGCTGCTGCCGGCATGCGCCACCGACCCGAAGGAAGCTGCGGCGCGCGAATGGCAGCGCAGCGAATGCAACCGCGTGGTCGACAAGGAAGACCGCGACCGCTGCCTGAAGCGCGTGGACGGGCGCTAGGGCGCGAGGCGCAGCGCGAGCACCCTGGCGGGCATGCCCACGACGGGCTCGATGTCGCGCACGAAGCGGAACCCCGCGCTCGCATAGAGCCTGATCGCGGCCTTCATCGCCGGGCTGGTGAAGAGCCCCAGCACTTCCGCGCCGTCGCGCCGCGCGAGCCGCGCACATTCCTCGACCAGCGCCCGCGATACGCCGCACCCGCGATGGGCGGGATCCACCGCCATCATGCGCAGGATCGCCCACTCCGGCGCGAAGGAGGCGTGCTTCGCGCGACCGGGGCCGACGTAACCCACGGTGCCCGCGATCCCGCCCTCCCGCGTCGCGATGAGGATCGTCGCCTCGCTCGCGAGCTCGGTCATCGGCCGGCCGCGAGCGAGCACCGGGACCCAATCCGGAAACTCGCTTTCATATTCCACGAAAGCGCGGCAGGCGACGCGATCGGCTTGCGCGACCTCGCCGGCCTGCGCTTCGCGGACTTCCGTATGCGGGTCAGGCGCCCTGCGCATGCGCGCGGCAGTGATTCGCGATGAGCCCGGCGAGCTGCGGCAGGAGCGGCACCGGCAGGTCGTGGCCCATGCCGTGGACGATCTCGACGCGCGCGTCGCCGCCGCCCTCGCGGATCGCGCGCGCGGTCTCCTCGCCGCAGGCAGGGCGCACCAGAGGATCCTCGTCGCCGTGGATCACCAGGGTCGGCGCCTTGATGCGGCGCACGACCTTCGTGCGGTCGCCGCTCGCCGCGATCGCGACGAGCTCGCGCGCGACCGCCGCCGGGTCGTCGGCGCGGCGCACCTGGCGCTCGCAGAGGGCGCGCAAGTAGCCCTCCTCCGCGGGGTGGCTCACGCTGCC
>JBDTXQ010000103.1:0-8248 GCA_040006115.1 Usitatibacter sp. | reverse complement strand
AGCAGGCGGTCGTGGGCCAGGGACACGCGAAAAAGGAGCAGGTGCAGGAGATGGTGAAACGATTGCTGAAGCTCCCGGGGCACCCGCCCGCGGATGCCGCGGATGCCCTGGCGTGCGCCATCTGCCACGCGCACGGCGGCCTGGGCATGGGAGCCCTGCCGACCCGCGGGCGCCGCGTGCGCGCCGGGCGCCTCTCGTGAGGGCGCGGGCGCGATGATCGGCCGGATCTTGGGCGAGCTCGTCGAGAAGAACCCTCCCCAGGTGATCGTGGTGAGCCATGGCGTGGGCTACGAGATCGACGTGCCGATGAGCACGTTCTATCACCTGCCGCGCACCGGGGACAACGTGACGCTCCTCACCCACATGGTGGTGCGCGAGGACGCGCATCTGCTCTATGGCTTCCTCACCGCCGGCGAGCGCACCGCGTTTCGCCAGCTCCTCAAGGTGAGCGGCGTGGGGCCCAAGGTCGCGCTCTCCGTCCTCTCGGGGTTATCCGTCGAGGATCTCTGCGTGGCGCTCGCCTCCCAGGACTCCGCGCGCCTCACCAAGGTGCCGGGCGTCGGCAAGAAGACCGCCGAGCGCCTGGTGCTCGAGCTGCGCGACAAGCTCCCGCTCGCGGCGAGCATCGCGCGCCCGGACGCTTCCCCCGCGAGCAGCGATGTCGTCAATGCGCTCCTCGGCCTTGGCTACAATGAGCGCGAAGCGCTGCGCGCGGTGAAGCAGCTGGGACCCGACCTGCCTCTCACGGATGCGATCCGCCAGGCCCTGAAGCTCCTGGCGAAGCCATGACAAGAAAACCATGATCGAAGCCGATCGCCTCATCTCCGTGGGCCCGGCCTCGCCCAAGGAAGAGGGCGAGGAGCGCGCCCTTCGCCCGAAGCTGCTCACCGAGTACGTGGGCCAGGCGAAGATCCGCGAGCAGCTCGAGATCTTCGTGTCGGCGGCGCGCACGCGCAAGGAAGCGCTCGACCACGTGCTCCTCTTCGGCCCGCCGGGCCTGGGCAAGACCACCCTCGCGCACATCATCGCGCGCGAGATGGGAGTGAACCTGCGCTCGACCTCGGGCCCGGTGCTCGAGCGCGCCGGCGACCTCGCGGCGATCCTCACCAACCTCGAGCCCAACGACGTGCTCTTCATCGACGAGATCCATCGCCTATCGCCGGTGGTCGAGGAGATCCTCTATCCCGCGCTCGAGGATTACCAGATCGACCTCATGATCGGCGAGGGGCCCGCGGCGCGCTCGGTGAAGCTGGACCTGCCGCCCTTCACGCTGGTGGGCGCGACCACGCGCGCCGGCATGCTCACCAATCCGCTGCGCGACCGCTTCGGGATCGTCGCGCGCCTGGAGTTCTACACGCCCGAGGAGCTCACCCGGATCGTGCATCGCTCGTCGAGCCTGCTCAACGTGGCGATCGACGCGGGCGGCGCGCTCGAGATCGCCAAGCGCTCGCGCGGCACGCCGCGCATCGCCAACCGCCTGCTGCGACGCGTGCGCGATTTCGCCGAGGTGAAGGCCACCGGCCTGGTGACCATCGAGGTCGCCGACCTGGCGCTGCGCATGCTCGACGTCGACGAGATCGGCCTCGATCTCATGGACAGGAAGCTCCTCGCCGCCGTGATCGAGAAGTTCGGCGGCGGCCCCGTGGGCGTGGAGAACCTCGCCGCCGCGATCGGCGAGGAGCGCGACACCATCGAGGACGTGCTCGAGCCCTTCCTCATCCAGCAGGGCTACCTGCAGCGCACGCAGCGCGGGCGCATCGCCACGCCGCTCGCGTACCGCCACTTCGGCCTCACCCAGGACGTCCCGGGCCGCCCCGCGGACCTCTTCCCATGAGCCGCATCGCGATGAAGCCCACGCTGCAGCCAGAGCTTTTCGTCTATTCGTTCCCGGTGCGCGTCTACTTCGAGAACACCGACGCGGGCGGCGTGGTTTACCACGGCGAATACCTGAAGTTCCTCGAGCGCGCGCGCACCGAGTGGCTGCGCCACCTCGGCTTCGACCACCAGGGGCTCGCCCGCAGCCATCGCGTGAGCCTCGTGGTGACTTCGATCGCGGTCGACTTCACCCGCGCCGCGCGCCTCGACGACACCGTCGCCGTGAGCGTGCGCCTCGAGTCGCTCGGCAAGGCGAGGTGCGTCTTCGCGCAGGAGGTGCGCCGCGACGACGACGTGCTGGTGAAGGCCAAGGTGACGGTCGCCTGCGTGACCGGCGACAATTTCAAGCCCACGGAAATCCCCGAGGCCCTGCGCAAGAAAATGGAGGCGTCGCTTTGATAGTCAATCACGATCTCACCATCATCTCGATGATCGTCAACGCGAGCATCGTGGTGAAGGTCGTCATGGCGATCCTGCTGCTCGCCTCGATGCTTTCGTGGACCTACATCTTCATGAAGATGTTCTCCATCCGCCGCGCGCGGCGCCTCGCCGACGAGTTCGAGCGCGAGTTCTGGGGCGGCGCGGACCTGGTGGGCCTCTACCAACGCGCCGCGAGCGGGCGCTACTCGACCGTGGGCCTGGAGCGCATCTTCGAGGCGGGCTTCAAGGAGTTCCTCAAGCTGAAGGGCCGCCCGGGCTCCGACCTTTCGACGCTCCTCGACGGCACGCGGCGCGCCATGAAGGCGACTTACCAGCGCGAGACCGACACGCTCGAGTCGCACCTCTCGTTCCTCGCCACCGTGGGCTCGGTGAGCCCGTACATCGGCCTCTTCGGCACGGTGTGGGGGATCATGAACGCCTTCAGGGGCCTCTCGAACGTCTCGCAGGCGACCCTCGCGCAGGTGGCCCCGGGGATCGCGGAGGCGCTCGTGGCGACCGCCATGGGGCTCTTCGCGGCGATTCCCGCCGTGATCGCGTACAACCGCTTCAGCCACGACATCGACCGCCTGGCGAGCCGTTACGAAAGCTTCATGGAGGAGCTGCAGAACATCCTGCAGCGCCAGGCGCACATCCCCGAAGCGGCCGACACCGTGGTGAAAAGGCCGCGATGAAGAGGACGCGCCGCGCCATGGCCGAGATCAACGTGGTTCCCTACATCGACGTGATGCTCGTGCTGCTCATCATCTTCATGGTCGCCGCCCCCCTCATCAACCCTGGCCAGATCGACCTGCCGCAGGCGGCCGCGCGGCTCGATCCCGCGGTCGCGCCGCTCGAGGTGCGCGTGCGCGCCAACGGTGACCTCGCCATCGTCGATCGCAACAGGTCGGCCGACGAACTGCGCGTGAATCGCGCACAGCTGATCTCGTTCGTGCGCGGCGCCCAGGCGACCCACCCCGACCAGGCGGTGGTGATCGCCGGCGACCGCGCGGTGCGCTACGAGGAAGTGATCAACATCCTCGACCTGCTGCAGAAGAGCAAGGTGAAGCGCGTGGGGCTGCTCGCTCGCCCGGCCCAGTGAACCCGCAGAAAAAAGCTCCGCCTCCCGCCCTCGAGAAACCGCGCCAGCCGGGCCGCATTCGCGCCGTGTTCTTGGCGGTGATGGTGCATGCCGCGTTCTTCGCGCTGATCGTGTTCGGGGTGACATGGCAAAGCCGTCCCGATACGCCGGTCCAGGCCGAGATCTGGGACAAGCTCCCGCCGGCCCCCTCCAGGGCCACCCCGAGGGAAGAGCCGAAGCGGCCGCAGCCCGAGCCCGCCAAGGAAGAGCCCAAGCCCGAGCCGCCCAAGCCCGAGCCGCCCAAGCCCGAGCCGCCCAAGCCCGAGCCCGCCAGGCCGCCTCCCAAGCCGCCCGAGGAAAAGCCCGAGCCGCCCAAGCCGGACCCGGCGATCGCGAAGAAGCTCGAGCGCGAGAAGCTCGAGAAGGAGAAGAAGGAAAGGATCGAGCACGAGAAGGCGCAGAAACAGAAGGAAGAAGAGGCGAAGAAGAAGCGCGAGAAGGAGGATCTCGACAAGAAGAAGCGCGAGGAAGACAAGCGACGCAAGGACGAGGAGACCGCGAAGGCCGAGTCCGACAAGGCGCGGGCGCAGGCCGTGGCCGCGCAGAAGTCGGAGATCGACAAGTTCATCAACGACATCAAGAACAAGATCCGCGGCAAGGCGAACGTGCCCGACACCGTCACCGGCAACCCCGAGGTTCAGGTGCGCATCCGCGTGCTGCCCGGCGGGGAGGTCCTGGACATCGCGATCACCAAGCGCAGTGGCAATCCCACGTATGATGCCGCCATCGAAAGAGGCATCCGTAGCGCCTCCCCCCTGCCGGTTCCTGCGCCAAACTCGGAACTTTTCCCCCAATTTCGCGACCTTACACTCAACTTCAGGCATGAACGCTAGCCTCGGCTCCCCCATTGCATACATCATGAGTTCCCTCCTTTTCCTCGGGATGCTCGCCCTTTCCCTCGGCGCGAGCGCCCAGCTCACCATCGATATCACGACGAGCGGGGGCCGCCAGGTGCCCATCGCCATCACCCCGATGGCGGGCGACGCGTCGCAGCCGCAGTCGGTGAGCGAGGTGGTGGGCGCCGACCTGGCTCGCACCGGCCTCTTCAAGCTCGTGAATACCTCGGGTGTGAGCCCGCTCCCCACGGAGCCCTCGGAGGTGAATTTCGGCGACTGGGGCGCGCGCAACGCGGAGGCCCTCGTGATCGGCAAGGTCGAGCCAGTGTCCGGCGGGCGCGTCGAGGTGCGCTTCCGCCTCTTCGACGTGCAGAAAGCCGCGCAGCTCGCGAGCTATTCGTATGTGGTCGCGCCGGCACAGCTGCGCGCCACCGCCCATCGCATCGCCGACGTGATCTACGAGCGCCTGACCGGCGACAAGGGCGTCTTCTCCACCAAGATCACCTACGTGGTGAAACGCGGGCGCCGCTACGAGCTGCAGGTCGCCGATGCCGACGGCTTCAACGCGCAATCGGTGCTCGCGTCGCAGGAGCCGATCATGTCGCCCGCATGGTCTCCCGACGGCAGCCGCCTCGCCTACGTCTCCTTCGACCAGAAGAAGCCGGTGGTAGTCGTGCAGAACCTCGCGCAGGGGACGACGCGCGTCGTCGCCAACTTTCGCGGCAACAATAGCGCCCCGGCGTGGTCGCCCGACGGGCGCAACCTCGCTGTAGCGCTCTCCAAGGACGGACTCACGCAGATCTACCGGATTGCGGCCAACGGCGGGGACGCCGAGCGGCTCACGGAATCGAGCGGGATCGATACGCAGCCTGCGTATTCACCCGACGGGAAGACCATCGCCTTCACTTCCGATCGGGGCGGCTCGCCGCAGATCTATCGCATTCCCGCCGCCGGCGGAGCCGCGCAGCGCATGACGTTCGAGGGCACCTACAACGTCGGCCCGCGCTACAGCCCCGACGGCAAGTCGATCGCCTTCGTGTCTCGCGACGGCGGCCGCTACCGCATCGCATCGCTCGAGCTCTCCACCGGACAGGTGCAGGTCCTCACCGACGGCACTCTTGACGATTCACCGAGCTTCGCTCCCAACGGTAAAATGGTGCTCTACGAGGCGCAGGTCGCAGGCCGCGGGCAACTGGCCGCGGTCTCCGGCGATGGGCGCGTGCGCCAGAGGCTTACTTCCGCCGCGGGCGACGTGCAGGACCCCGCGTGGGGGCCCATGCCGACGAATTGACCTGTCGCCCCACCCGCAACGCAACCTGCGTTCATCGCAACAAGGAGATTGACATGAAGAACCTCGCCCTTTACCTCGTCGTCGCTACCCTGGCTGCCGCCTGTGCCAGCAAGGAAGCGCGCGAGGAAGCGCCTGTCGACAATCGCTCCACGGCCCTGCCGCCCACCACGGCGAGCAACCAGGGAAGCACGACGACGCGCACGCAGCCCGGCCAGGGCATGGTGCGCAACGAGCTCACCGACCCCAACAACCCGCTCTCGAAGCGCAGCGTCTACTTCGATTTCGACTCCAACGCCGTGAAGGACGAGTACCGCGACCTCGTCACGCGCCACTCGCGCTACATGTCGGACAAGCGCGATTCGCGCATCCGCATCGAGGGCAATTGCGACGAGCGCGGCAGCCGCGAGTACAACCTCGCGCTCGGGCAGCGGCGCGCCGAGGCGGTCAAGAAGGTGATGACGGTGCTGGGCGTGTCCGACGGGCGCATCGAGACCACCAGCTACGGCGAGGAGAAGCCGATGGCGATGGGCCACGACGAAGCCTCGTGGGGGCAGAACCGCCGCGCGGACATCAAGTACGCGGGTGAGTAGGAAAGCGATGTCCGCGGCACGCTGGCTGGTCATCGCCGGCGCGTTCGCGGCCGCGCTCCCCGCGCGCGCCGGCCTCTTCGACGACGAGGAGGCGCGGCGCCGCATCGACGGCCTGCGCAAGGAGCTTTCGCAGCAGGGCCGGGACAACGAGGCGCGCATCCAGCGCCTCGAGGAGGCGATCCGCAGCATCGGCGTGGTGGAGCTCATCCGTCAGATCGAGGACCTCAACGCCGAGATCGCGCGCCTGCGCGGGCAGCTCGAGGTGCTCGGCAACGAGAACCAGCAGATCCAGAAGCGGCAGCGTGATTTCTACCTCGACCTCGACTCGCGGTTGAAGCGCGTCGAGGGCGCTCCGGGTGCGAGCGCTGCCGCCGTTCCGGCCGAGAGCGGGGCCAACGCGCCGGTCACGGCGCCGGCATCGCGTGTCCCCACCAAGGACGACCAGGCGCGCGAGGTGAAGGCCTACGACGCGGCGTCGAACCTCTTCCGGCGCAACGATTTCGCGTCGGCGATCGATGCTTTCCGCGCGTTCGTGAAGGACTATCCTTCCAGCCCGCTCGCCGCCAACGCGGGATACTGGATCGGCATCAGCTACGCGAACATGCGCGATTACCGCAACGCGCTCGCCGCGCAGGAAGAGCTGATCGCGAAGTATCCCCAGTCGCCGAAGGCACCCGACGCGCTGCTCGCCATCGCCGCGATCCACGCCGAGCAAGGCGACACCGGCAGCGCGCGCAATACCCTCGAGGACATCATCGCGCGCTTTCCCGGCACGGAAGCCGCAGGCAAGGCGCGCACCCGCCTTTCGGCACAGCGCCGCTAGCGGGCGCCGCGGTGAAGCGCGCGGTCGTTCTCCTTTCGGGCGGCCTCGATTCGGCGACGGTGCTCGCCATGGCGATCGACGCGGGTTGGAGCTGCCACGCGCTTTCGGTCGACTACGGCCAGCGCCACCGCGCAGAGCTGGAAGCGGCCGCGAACGTGGCCCGAGCCCTGGGCGCAACCGAGCATCGCGTGGCGGCCCTCGATCTCACCATCTTCGGCGGCTCCGCGCTCACCGACCCGTCGATCGCGGTCCCCACCGAGCCCGCGCCGGGAATCCCGGTCACCTACGTGCCCGCGCGCAACACGATCTTCCTCGCGCTCGCGCTCGCCTACGCGGAAGTCGCGCGCGCCGACGCGATCTTCGCCGGGATGAACGCGGTCGACTACTCGGGCTATCCCGATTGCCGACCGGAATTCCTGGCGGCCTTCGAGCGGGTCGCCAACCTCGCCACCAAGCGCGCGGTGGAAGGAGAGCCTCTCGCGATCGAGGCGCCCATCGTGCGCATGACCAAGGGCGAGATCGTGCGGCGCGGCCACGAGCTCGGCGTCGACTTCTCCCTGACGGTCTCCTGCTACAACGCCGACGCCGGGGGCCGCGCGTGCGGACGCTGCGACTCGTGCCGGCTGCGGCGCGACGGCTTCGCCGCCGCCGGGCTCGAGGATCCGACGCGCTATCGAAGGTAAAATGGTGCTCCCACCGGAAAGGCCCGCCTCTTGCTCGGCAGCACCTCGAATCCCGCCTTCACCGTCGTCCTCGGCGGGTTCATCCTCGCCTTCATCTTCGGCGCCGTCGCCAACCGCACCAACTTCTGCACGATGGGGGCGGTTTCCGACGTCGTGAACATGGGCAGCTGGGCGCGCATGCGCATGTGGCTCCTCGCGATCGCCGTGGCGATCCTCGGCACCCACGCGCTCCAGCTTGCCGGCCTCATCGACATCACGAAGTCGTTCTACGTGCGCGCCAACTTCACCTGGCTGTCGTACATCCTGGGCGGTTTCCTCTTCGGCGTCGGCATGACGCTCGGATCGGGCTGCGGCAGCAAGACGCTGGTGCGCCTCGGAGGGGGGAGCCTCAAGTCCCTGGTGGTGTTCATTTTCCTCGGCGTCGCCGCTTACATGACGCTGAAGGGGCTCTTCGCCATCTGGCGCACGCGCTGGCTGGACCCGGTGGCGGCCGACCTCGCTGCCCATGGAATCGCACGCCAGGACCTGCCGACCCTGATCGCCGCCTGGACCGGAGCCAGCCTCGTTGGCGTGGAGATAGTGGTGGCGCTCG
>JBDTXQ010000102.1:0-8265 GCA_040006115.1 Usitatibacter sp. | reverse complement strand
AGGCGCACGCGCACGAGGTCGTGTATCCACGTCTGCATCCAGTAGATGAGGCGCTCCACGGCCGCTTTGTCGATGCTCGCCGCGAACTGGAGCGGATCGGCGCCGCCCGGTCGCGCGAGCTCCGCAAGCACGCGCTTGCGCAAGTCGGCCTCGTGGGACTCGGCGAGATCGCGGGCGAGGAGCGGAGCGCCGCCAGCCGCGTCGAGTTGGGTCTCGGGCTGCGCCACGCCCTCGGCCCGCAGCCACGCGAGAGCATCGTCGCGCGGCGGGGTGGCGAGCGCGAGGAGCCGGCAGCGGCTGCGCAGCGTCGCGAGGAGCCGCGCCGGTTGGTCGCTCACCATCACGATGAGCGTGTGGGGCGGAGGCTCCTCCAGCGTCTTCAGCAGCGCGTTGGCGGCGGCCGGGTGCAGCGCCTCCGCGGGATGGATCAGGAGCACGCGATAGCCCGCGCGATGCGTCGTGAGCGCCACGAAATCGGCGACCGCGCGGATCTGGTCGATCTTGATGACGAGGCTCTTCGCCTTCTCGGGCCGGGCGCTTTCCTCCGCGCCCTCCTCTTCCTCTAGCGACGCCTCAGGCACGATCGCGCGAAAGTCGGGGTGGTTGCCCTGCGAGAACCAATGGCACGAAGGGCACGCTTCGCAAGCGAGCCGGTCGCGCGGCGTCTCGCACAGCACGCTCGCGGCGAGAGCGCGCGCGAATTCCGCCTTGCCGATGCCAGCGCTACCGTGCACGAGGAGCGCGTGGGGCATGGTCTCGCGGCGCGCGAGGAGCCCCTGGAGCTGGGCGCGGTGCCAGGGATAGGGCTTCAATGGAACGCCTGCGCGAAGGCGACCTCGAGGCGATCGCGCACCTGCTTCGCGTCGCCCCCAGCGTCGATCACGTGGAAGCGGCGCGAATGCTCGCGCGCGCGCTCGAGGTAGGCCTCGCGAACTCTCACGAAGAACTGCGCCTGCTCGCACTCGAACTTGTCGGGCGCGCGGGCCTGGGCGAGCTGGCGCGCGTGGGCGATGGCGGGCTCCACGTCGAAGAGGAATGTCGCGTCCGGCTGCAAGCCCGGATGCGCGATGCGCTCCAGGCCCACGACGAATTCGCGCGGCAGGCCGCGGCCTCCGCACTGGTATGCGTAGGTCGCGTCGCTGAACCGGTCGCAGAGGACCCAGCGCCCGGCGACGAGCGCCGGCTCGATCACCGTCGCGACGTGCTCGGCCCGCGCCGCGAACATGAGGAGCGCCTCGGACCTGGCGCTCATCTCGTTGTGCAGCACGACCTCGCGCATCTTCTCCCCGGCGGGCGTGCCGCCCGGCTCACGGGTAAGCGTCACCTCGTGGCCGCGCGCGCCAACCAGCCCGCAAAGAAACTCCAGGTGCGACGACTTGCCCGCCCCGTCGATGCCTTCGAATGTGATGAACTTGCCGCGCGTCGTCATTTGCCGAGCTGGTATTTTGCCACCGCGCGATTGTGCTCCTCGAGCGAGCGGCTGAACTCGTGGGTGCCATCGCCCCGCGCGACGAAATAGAGGTAAGCGGACTCGGCCGGATGCAGCGCCGCCTTGATCGAGGCCGCGCCCGGCATCGCGATCGGCGTGGGCGGCAATCCGTCACGGGTGTACGTGTTCCACCGGGTATCCGCGGTGAGGTCCTTCTTGCGGATGTTGCCGTCATAGCGCTCGCCCATGCCGTAGATCACGGTGGGATCTGTCTGCAGGCGCATGCCGCGCTTCAACCGGTTGGCGAAGACCGACGCGATCATCGGGCGCTCCGCGGCCTGCCCGGTCTCCTTCTCGACGATGGAGGCGAGGATGAGCGCTTCGTACGGCGTCTTCAGCGGGGCGCTCGCGTCGCGCGCCTCCCAGGCTTCGGCGAGCCGCTTCTTCATCGCCGCGTGCGCGCGCTTCAGGATATCCACGTCGGCCGCGCCGGGCGCGAAGCGATAGGTGTCGGGAAAGAGCCAACCCTCGAGGGGCTCGGCGCCGTTGCCGATGAGCGCGCGCGCTTCGCCCTCCGCCTTGCCGGCGAGCGTGTGCTTCACCATCGGCTGCGCGGCGAGCTGCGCGAGCCACTGGCGCAAAGTCGTTCCCTCGACGAAGAGCATCTCCGCGAAGAGCACGTCGCCGCGGGCGAGCTTGTCGAGGATCTCCAGGGGCGTCACCGGCCTGTCGAGGCGATAGGTCCCGGCCTGGATGGAGCGCGCCTTGCCGAGCGCGCGGCCGAGGATCCAGAAGCTATCCGCCTCGGTGAAAACGCCGTCGGCTGCGAGCTGGCGCCCGACCGCCTTCAGGCCGCTGCCCGCGTGCACCGTGAAGTCGTACGGCGTCGTCGGCAATCCGACCGGCGTGTTGGCGAAGTAATACGCCCAGCCGGCAGCCGCCGCGCCGATGAGGAGAATGGCGCCGAGGAGCTTCTTGATGGCGCTAGTGGAAGCGGCGGAACGCGAGCGTCCCGTTGGTGCCGCCGAAGCCGAAGGAATTCGACAACGCCACCTCGATCTTCATCTCGCGCGCGGTGTTGGGGACGTAGTCGAGGTCGCACGCCGGGTCCGGCGTGAAGATGTTCGTGGTTGGCGGCGATACCTGGTTGTAGACGGCAAGCGCGGTGATCACCGCCTCGACGCCCCCGGCCGCGCCGAGCAGGTGCCCGTGCATCGACTTGGTGGAGCTCACCGCGAGCTTGTAGGCGTGGTCGCCGAAAGCGCCCTTGAGCGCCGCCGTCTCGTTGGCGTCGCCGAGCGGGGTCGACGTGCCGTGGGCGTTGACGTACTGGATGTCGGAAGGATTCACGCCGGCGTTTTTCATCGCCGCGAGCATCGCTCGGCGCGGGCCGTCCATGTTGGGCGCGGTGATGTGGTTCGCGTCGGAGCTCATGCCCATGCCGGCGAGCTCCGCGTAGATGCGCGCGCCGCGCCGCTTCGCGTGTTCGAGCTCCTCGAGGATGACGACCCCCGCGCCCTCGCCGAGCACGAAGCCGTCGCGATCGCGGTCGAACGGGCGCGAGGCCGTGGCCGGATCGTCGTTCCTCTCCGAGAGCGCCTTGCACGCGCAGAAGCCGCCCACTCCCGACAGGTTCACGCACGCCTCGGCCCCGCCCGCGATCATCACGTCGGCGTCGCCGTATTCGATCATCCGGCCCGCGTCGCCGATGCAGTGGGAGCTCGTGGTGCACGCGGAGACCATCGAGACATTCGGGCCCTTCGCCTTGAACTGGATCGAGATCATGCCGGCCACCATGTTGATGATGGTGCCGGGCACGAAGAAGGGCGACAGGCGCCGCGGCCCCTTGGCGATCATCTCGCGGATGTTGTCCTCGATCATCGGCAGCCCGCCGATGCCCGAGCCCACGTTCACCCCGACGCGCTCGGCGTTGGACTCGTCGATCGTGAAGGCCGCGTCGTCGAGCGCAAGCCGGGTCGCGGCGAGGCCGTAGTGGATGAAGAGATCCGAGCGGCGCGTCTCCTTCAAAGGCATCCAGTCGGCGGAGTTGAATCCCTTCACCTCCCCGGCGATGCGCGTCGGCAGGGCTGACGCGTCGAACTTCGTGATGGGGCCGACTCCGCTCACGCCCTTCAGGAGGTTTGCCCAGGCGACGGCGTGGCCGATGCCCACCGGCGACACCATTCCCAGCCCTGTGACGACGACTCTTCGCTTCGACATTGATCTTGGGGCGAACGGCCCCGGGGGCTACTGCTTGACGTGGCTCTTGACGTAATCGATCGCCAGCTGGACGGTGGAAATCTTCTCGGCTTCCTCGTCCGGGATCTCGCACTCGAACTCCTCCTCGAGCGCCATCACGAGCTCGACGTTGTCGAGGGAGTCCGCACCCAGGTCTTCGACGAATGACGATTCGTTCTTGATGTCGGCTTCGGCAACGCCCAGTTGCTCGGCGACGATCTTCTTGACGCGGGCTTCAATGTTGTCCATCGACTTCCTCCAAGGCTCTTGTTTCGTGGTCTTGTTGCAACGACCGGATGTGAGTGAAAAAGCGCGTAATTCTACCATGCGCCCCCTTTGATCCGGGGGCGCGAGTGCCGTTCAATCCATGTGCATTCCACCGTTCACGTGGAGCGTTGCGCCGGTGATGTAGCCCGCGGCGGGCGAGCACAGGAAGGCGACCGCCTGGGCGATGTCGTCGACCCGGCCGAGGCGCCCGAGGGGGACCGTCTCCACCAGCTTCTTCACCTGCTCGGGGGCGAGCGAGCGCGTCATGTCGGTGTCGATGAATCCCGGCGCCACGCAATTCACGGTGATGCCGCGGCTGCCAACCTCGCGGGCGAGGCTCTTGGAGAACCCGACGATGCCCGCCTTCGCGGCGGCGTAGTTGGCCTGGCCCGCGTTGCCGGTGAATCCGACGACCGAGGTCACGTTCACGATGCGCCCGGCGCGCGCCTTCATCATCCCGCGCAACACCGCGCGCGAGAGGAGGAACACGGAGCGCAGGTTGGTCGCCTGGATCTCGTCCCAGTCCTCGTCCTTCATGCGCGCGAGGAGGTTGTCCTTCGTGGCGCCCGCGTTGTTCACCAGGATCGCCACGGGACCGAATTCTTCCGCCACCTTATCGGCCACAGCCGCGCACTGCGCCGCATCGCGCACGTCGAGGACACGGCCGGCGCCTTTCGCGCCCAGCTCCGCGAGCGCCTTCGAGATGCCTTCGGCGCCCTTCTCCGAGGTCGACGTGCCGATCACCGTAGCGTTGGCCTTGGCGAGCGCCTGCAGGATGCATTCACCGATTCCGCGCGAGGCCCCGGTAACGATTGCCACTTGTCCGTTGAGCATGGATTCCTAGGCTTGTGCGCTGGCTGCCGCCAGCGAGGCGGCGTCGTTGAGGGCGGCATACTCGATGTCGGGCACGATGCGCTTGGACAGCCCGGTGAGCACCTTGCCGGGACCGCACTCCACGACGCGCCGAACGCCCTTCCTGCCGAGGAGCTGGATGGTCTCGATCCATCGCACCGGGTTGTAGAGCTGCTCCACCAGCGCCTGGCGGATGCGCGCCGGATCGTCGAACGCCTCGACGAAGCGGTTGTGGATCACCGGGATCATCGGCTTCTTCATGTCGATCGCCTCGAGGCGCACGGCGAGGCGCTGCGCGGCGGGCTTCATCAGGCTGCAGTGCGACGGCGCGCTCATGGGCAGCATCACCGCGCGCTTGGCGCCCTTCTGCCTGGCGAGCGCCATGCCGCGCTCTACCGCGGCGCGATGGCCGGCGATGACGACCTGCCCGGGGGAGTTGAGGTTCGCGGGCTCGAGCACCTCGCCCTGCGCGGCCTCGGCGCACACGTCCTTCAACGCCGCTTCGTCAAGGCCGAGGATCGCCGCGATCCCGCCCATGCCTTCGGGAACCGCTTCCTGCATCGCCTCGGCGCGAAAGCGCACGAGCGGCAGGGCATCCTCGAAGCGCATCGACTCCGCGGCGACGAGCGCGCTGTACTCGCCGAGGCTGTGGCCGGCAAGCCATGAAGGCATCGGTCCGCGCTTCTCCTGCCACGCGCGCCAGCAGGCGACGCCCGCCACGAGCATCACCGGCTGCGTGTTGACGGTCTGGTTCAGCGCTTCCGCGGGGCCCTCGCGCACCATCGTCCAAAGGTCCACCCCAAGGATGGCGTTGGCTTCGAGGAACGTCTTCTCGACGATGGGAAGCCCCGCAAAGCCCTGCATCATTCCGACCGATTGCGAGCCCTGTCCCGGGAACACGATGGCAAGCGACATGGTTTCTCAGTATCTGAGGAGCACGGAGCCCCAGGTGAAGCCGCCGCCCACGCCCTGCAGGAGGACGAGGTCTCCCCTCTTCACGCGCCCGTCGCGCGCGGCGACGTCGAGCGCGAGGGGAACCGAGGCGGCCGAGGTGTTGGCGTGGCGGTCTACCGTGACGATGCACTTCGATTCCGGCAGGCCGAGTTTCTTTGCCACGTGCGAGACGATGCGCACGTTGGCCTGGTGCGGGATGTAGATGTCGAGGTCGGGAACGCCGAAGCCGTTGAAGGCAAGCGCCTCGCGCGCGCTTTCCTCGAGGACGCGCACGGCGAGCTTGAACACGGCGCCGCCGTCCATCTTCAGCGTGGGATCGCCCTGCACCGCGCCGCCGCAGACATGGCCGGGCGTATTGAGGATCGAGGCGTAGCTGCCGTCCGCGCGCAAATGGCTCGACAGGATGCCGGGCTCGTCCGAGGCTTCGAGCACGACCGCGCCCGCGCCGTCGCCGAAGAGCACGCAAGTGCCGCGGTCCTTCCAGTCGAGGATGCGCGAGAAGACTTCGGCGCCGATGACCAACGCGCACTTGTGTTGGCCGGAGCGAATGAAGAGATCCGCCGTGGCGAGTGCGTAGACGAATCCCGAGCAGACTGCTTGAACGTCGAACGCCGCGCCGCGCTTCACGCCGAGCTTCGCCTGCACCAGGCACGCGCTCGACGGGAACACCATGTCGGGCGTGGAAGTCGCGAGGACGATCAGGTCCACGTCCCCGGCTTCGCGGCCCGCGGCCTGCAGCGCGGCGCGGCACGCGTGCAACGCGAGATCGCTGGCGAACTCCCCCTCCGCCGCGATGTGGCGCTCGCGGATGCCGGTGCGCGAGACGATCCAGTCGTCGCTCGTCTGCACCAGCGCCTCGAGGTCCTTGTTGGTGACGAGCCTGGCGGGCAGGTAGCTGCCGGTGCCGGTGATTCGCGAACGCGTCATGCGGCCCTCTCGGCGGGGCTTGCCGCGGGCGGCACCGAAGGCGAGAGCGCGTTCAGGCGCGCGATCTCCTCGCCGATGCGCTCGATCAAGCCGTGGCTCGCCTCTGAGGCCGCGCGCTTCAACGCCGCGGTGAAGCCGAAGCGGTCCGCAGAGCCGTGGCTCTTCACCACGATGCCCTTCAGTCCCAGCAATGCCGCGCCGTTGTAGCGCCGATGGTCGACGCGGCGGCGAAAGCGCTGGATCACCGGGTAGGAAATGAACGCGGCGATACGCGAGAGCCAGGTGCGCGTGTATTCCTCCTTGAGGAAGTCGCCGAGCATCTTCGCGAGCCCCTCGGAGGTCTTCAATGCCACGTTGCCGGCAAAGCCGTCGCACACCACGATGTCGGTCGTGCCCTTGTAGATGTCGTCACCCTCGACATTGCCGTGGAAGTTGAGCGCGCTCGCGCGCAGGAGCTCTCCCGCCTTCTTCACGACCTCGTTGCCCTTGATCTCCTCGGAGCCGATGTTGAGCAGGCCCACGGTGGGGTTGGCCTTGCCTTCCACCGCCTTCACCAGGGTCGAGCCCATGATCGCGAACTGCAACAGGTGCTCGGGTGTGCAATCGGCGTTGGCGCCGAGGTCGAGGGCGTAGACCTGGCCATTGCGAGTCGGCAGCACTGCGCAGATCGCCGGCCGGTCGATGCCGGGCAGCGTCTTCAGCACGAATTTCGCGGTGCCCATCAGGGCGCCGGTGTTGCCTGCGCTCACGCAGGCCTGCGCGCGGCCTTCCTTCACAAGATCGATGGCGACGCGCATGGAGGAGCGCTTCTTGGTGCGGATGGCGCTACGCACGTCCTCGTCCATTCCGACCACCTCGGTGGCGGGAACGATGGTGATGCGCGGGTGCGACGCGGCGCGGTGGCGCGCAAGCTCGCGCTCGAGCGGCTCTTTCAGGCCCACAAGCAGTAGCTGGGCGCTGGGATCGCTCGCGAGGAAGTCGAGACAAGCCGGAACCGTGACCGAGGGCCCGTGGTCCCCGCCCATGGCGTCGACGGCGATGACGGTTTTCATTGCGATATGCGCAATGAAGCCGTTGCCTTAGTCCTTCGTCTGGAGGACCTTCTTGCCGCGGTAGTAACCGGACGGCGAGATGTGGTGGCGCAGGTGGGTTTCACCCGTGGTGGGCTCGACCGCGACCGGCGGCTTATGCAGGTGATCGTGAGCCCGGTGCATCCCACGCTTCGAGGGCGACTTCTTGTTCTGTTGTACGGCCATGACTTTCTCCTAAGGTTTTCGCAGACTGTACTAGGGTCGCTTTTTCAGGCTCGCGAGCTTGGCGAAGGGCGACTCGCGCGGCTCCTTCGCTTCCCCGAAGCGGGCCTCGTCGAGCCCGGGCTTGCGTGGCACCATGGGCAGCGCGAGGAGCACCGCATCCTCGACGAGGCTGCGGACGTCGAGCGGCCCGTCCGCGACCAGGTAATCTTCCGCGTCGCTCTCCTCCTCGATCGGCGGCAAGCGGGCCTCGTCGTCGACGAGCACCAGCCGGTCATCGAGGAAAACGTCGTGCCGGAATGCTTCCAGGGTGGTCTGGCACGTGAGAAAAACGAAGCCCTCGAT
>JBDTXQ010000101.1:0-8266 GCA_040006115.1 Usitatibacter sp. | reverse complement strand
GAGTCCCTCATCCGCCTGGCGCTCGCCGAGCTCACCGGGCAGCTCGACGCGGACGTCTTCTGGCAGATCCATCGCGGCACCCTCGTCAACATGAACGAGGTCGCCGCCACGCGCCGCGACCTCGCCGGGCGCGTCTTCGTGAAGCTGAAGGACGGCAAGACGGAGCTGCCGGTGTCGCGGGCTTACGCGCATCTGTTCAAGCAGATGTGAAGGGTCCAACCCGCCTTATAATTGGCGCATGCCGATTCATGTCACGCTCAACGGGAGGCCCCGGGACTTTCCCGCGCCGCTCACCTTCGAGGAGCTCCTTCGCGAGCTCGCGCTTGCCGGGCGTCGCCTGGCGGTCGAGCGCAACGGCGAGATCGTTCCGCGCAGCCGCTTCGGTGACGCGCGCCTCGCCGAGGGCGACCGCATCGAGGTGGTGATCGCGGTGGGCGGAGGCTGAAGGACATGGCGACCGACAATCTCACGATCGCGGGCAAGGCCTACGACTCGCGCCTCCTGGTGGGCACGGGCAAGTACCGCGATTTCGCCGAGACGCGCGCCGCCATCGAGGCGAGCGGCGCGCGCATCGTGACGGTCGCGATCCGCCGCACCAACATCGGCCAGAACGAGGGCGAGCCGAGCCTGCTGGAAGTGCTGCCGCCGTCGAAGTACACCATTCTTCCGAACACGGCCGGCTGCTACACCGCGCAGGATGCGGTGCGCACACTCCGACTCGCGCGCGAGCTCCTCGACGGCCACGCGCTCGTGAAGCTCGAGGTGCTGGGCGACGCGCAGAGCCTCTACCCGAACATGCCCGAGACGCTCGCCGCGGCGAAGACCCTGGTGGCCGAAGGCTTCGAGGTGATGGCCTATTGCAGCGACGATCCGATCATGGCGAAGAGCCTCGAGGAACTGGGATGCGTCGCGGTGATGCCGCTCGCGTCGCTGATCGGCTCCGGCATGGGCATCATCAATCCGTGGAACCTGCAGATCATCATCGACCGCGTGAAGGTCCCGGTGCTGGTGGACGCGGGCATCGGCACCGCTTCCGACGCGGCCATCGCGATGGAGCTGGGCTGCGACGGCGTGCTCATGAACACCGCGATCGCCAAGGCGCGGGAGCCGGTGCGCATGGCGCGCGCCATGAAGCTCGCCGTGGAGGCGGGGCGCGAGGCGTTCCTCGCCGGGCGCATGGCCCGGAAGCCCTACGAGGCGAGCCCGAGCTCGCCCGCGGGCGGCCTGATCCAGAAAGTCGGCTGATCGGATCCCGCCTCAGCGGCCCGACACCTAGAACCGCCAGTTGACTCCGACCGAGACGAGCTCCGAGTCGGGCTCGCCCGCGAGCGGGGAGCCGAGCGGAGAGTAGCGCTCGAGCTCCGCGTGGATGCCGAGCCTGGGGGTGAAGTCGTAGCGCATGCCCAGCCCGTAGCGCCAACGCGTGCCGCGCGCTGCGTTCTCGCCCAGGAGCGAGGTCGAGTAGGTCGCGAACACGTTGCGCGTCTCGCCGCGGTAAGCGCCGAAGCGGCCGTAGAACGAGAAGCTGCGCCAGACCGGCAGCATCGCGACGGTGTCGACGCCGAAGCCGGTGCTGCGGAAGGCGCTCGCGAGGTTGCCGGGGCTTGCGAAGATGTCCGCGGGGGCGCGGCCGAAATCGACGAACTCGCTTTCGACGGAGAAGTAGCGCGAATACTTGTAGCCGAGCTTCAGCCGCAATCCGGCGTCGCTCGCGCGCGCGGTGGACGAGGCGAAGGTTGCGACAGGTTCCGATGCGATGGAGAAGGTGCCGCCGGCGGTCTCGGCGGGGCGCGGGAGCTTGATGCCCCCAAGGTAGTCCTCCGCCGAGGCCACTGCAGGGAGCAGGGCGAAGGCGAGTGCGGCGAACCCGATTCGAGGCGTCATTGTTTTACGGCCCTTTGCGGCCAATTTAGGCGCGTGCCCGCCGGGTGTCAATTCGGTGAGTATCGCGCGAGAGTTCCACCTCGCGCGGCCTATAATTCGCGCGGCTTTTCCAGAAGGCGAAACTCCATGGCAGCGCCCTTCCCATGACACACCCGCCGATCCGAAGCTACGTGCTGCGCCAGGGGCGCTATTCGCCCGCGCAGCAGCGCGCCGTGGCCGAGCTCATGCCTCGCTACGGCGTGCCCTATCGCGCGGCGCCGCTCGATTTCGCCGGGCTCTTCGGGCGCAAGGCGCCGGTCGTGGCGGAGATCGGCTTCGGCATGGGCGAGACCACCGCGCGCCTCGCGGCGGAGAACCCGGGCGTCGACTACCTTGCCATCGAGGTCCATTCGCCGGGCGTGGGCAGCCTCCTCAGGCAGCTCGGTGAAGGAGCGCTCGAAAACGTCCGCATCGTCCAGCACGACGCGGTGGAAGTCGTCGGTCACATGGTGCCGCCGGATTCGCTCGCGGCGATCCACGTCTTCTTCCCCGACCCTTGGCCGAAGAAGCGCCACCACAAGCGCCGCCTGCTGCAGCCCGAGTTCGTGGATCTCGCCGCCTCGCGCCTCGCGCCGGGGGGCGTGTTGCATGTCGCCACCGATTGGCAGGAATATGCTGAGCATGTGCTCGCGGTGCTGTCGGCAAGCGCTTTGCTGCGCAACACCACACAGGGCTTCGCGCCGCGGCCGGCGCATCGTCCCGAGACCAAGTTCGAGCGCCGCGGGGTGAACCTCGGCCACGGCGTGTGGGACCTCCTCTTCACCAGGGCATGAGCCATGAATCGACGTGAACTGATGCGCTATCTCGCGGCCGGCGGCGGCGCCGCCCTCGGCAATCTCGTGGCGAGCGCGTTCGCCAAGGGCGACATCCCGCCCGGCGTGAACCGCCTGGACGGCACCGCGACCGTGAACGACCGGCCCGCGAAGGTGGGCACGCCGGTGCAGCTGGGCGACCGCATCGCGACGGGGCGCGGGAGCCAGGCGGTGATCGTGGTCGGCAAGGACGCGTTCCTGCTGCGCTCCCAGACTACGATCGAGGTGAAGGGGAGCGAGGGCGTGCTGAAGGATCTCCTCATCTCCACGGGTCAGGTGCTCTCGGTCTTCGCGCAGAAGCCGGTCGCGATCAAGGCGGCCAACGCCTCGATCGGCATTCGCGGCACGGGCGCGTACATCGAGGTGAACCCCGCCGAGGTCTACTTCTGCCTCTGCTATGGCGAGGCGCTGATCGAGGGCCCGGGGATGGCAGAGGCGCGCCGTGTGGTGACCACGCACCACGAGCAGCCGCTGATCCTGCGCGACGACGCTAGCGCCATGAAGGTCGAGCTCGGCCCCTTCCGCAACCACACCGACGACGAGCTCATCATGCTCGAGGCGCTGTGCGGGCGCGAGCCCCCCTTCATGAAGGACGGGAAGTACCCGACGAATAGATACTGATCGGAATCGAGGGCGCCGCGCGCGCCTTCTCGCTCGGGAGGAAGGGCTCGAGGAGGTCGTTCAGGAAGCGCTGGCCCTTTGCCGTGGGGCGCACCGTTGCGTGGTCGCGCTCGAGGAGCCCGGCGGCCTCGGCCTCGTTCAGCTGGCGCTCGATCACGGTGATCGGCAACCCGGTGCGGCTTGCGAAGAGCGCGACCGGGAAGCCCTCGATCAAGCGCAGCGCGTTCAGCATGAACTCGAAGGGCAGCTCGCCCTCGGACACTTCACGCGCCGCGTGGATCGCGTCGCCGTCGAGCGCCGCGCGCAGGTAGGTCTGCGGCTTCCTCTGGCGCTCCTCGCGCGTGATGTGCTCGCGGAACGAGATCTTGCCGTGTGCGCCGGCGCCGATGCCGAGGTAGTCGCCGAAGGTCCAATAGTTGAGGTTATGGCGCGCGCGCTCGCCGGGCTTCGCGAAGGCCGACGTCTCGTAGTGCTCGTAACCCGCGCCCGCAAGGACCCCTTCGATCGCGACCTGCATGTCCGCTGCGACATCGTCGTCGGGGAGCCGCGGCGGAAATTTATGGAAGTGCGTGTCGGGCTCGAGCGTGAGGTGGTAGGCGGAGACGTGCGGCACGCCCGCCGCGATCGCCTCGCGAACGTCGGCGAGCGCGCCTTCGGGCGACTGTCCCGGCAGCGCGTACATGAGGTCGGCGTTCACCGTGGGAAAGATCTCGAGCGCGGCGGCGAGCGCGCGGCGCGCCTCGTCGGCGCCGTGCACCCGTCCGACCGCGGCGAGCATGGCGTCGTCGAAGCTCTGCACGCCGAGCGAAAGGCGCGTCACCCCCGCAGCGCGATAGCCGCGAAAGCGCTCGCGCTCGAAGGTGCCGGGGTTCGCCTCCATGGTGATCTCCGTGTCGGGATCCAACACAAGGCGCGTGCGGATCGCGGTCACGAGCCGCTCGATCGATTCCGGCGCGAAGAGGCTCGGCGTTCCGCCGCCGATGAAGATGGTGTGCAGGCGCCGGCCCCACACGCGCGGCAGGCTCGACTCCAGGTCCGCGACCAGCGCGTCGACATACTCGGCCTCGGGAAGGTCGCCGCGTTTCTCGTGCGAATTGAAATCGCAGTACGGGCACTTGCGAAGGCACCACGGGATGTGGACGTAGAGGGAAAGCGGGGGAAGCTCGGCGAGCTTCATGGGCGCGTGGCGCGCGCGCGACGCGTTTTCGCACCGACCGCCACGAGGCGCGCGAGCTCGCGCGTGGAGGGCACGCGCCGCGGTCCGTTGCCGGTCTCGGCCTCGTCGCGCGCGAGGTTCTCGATGATGGCGATGAGGATCGCGCGGCTGCGGGCGATGTCCGCGGCCGTGACGCCCGCCACGGCGATGCGGTTCACGTCCTCGGCGAGCGGCACGAGCCTGCCCTTGAGCGCGCGCCCTTTCGCGGTGAGGAACACGTAGACGTTCTTGCGGTTCTCCGGCACCTGGCGGCGCGCGACGTAGCCCATCTGTTCCATCGCCTTCAACGCGGAGAACGTGGTCGGCTCCATCACGCCCGCCTCCACGGAGAGCTCGCGTTGCGTGAGGCCGTCGTGCTCCCACAGGATGCGCAGGAATGTCCAGTGGCCGAAGGAAACGCCGTGCTCCACGAGGCGCATCTGCAGCGCGCGCACCAGGGCCCGGGTCGCATCCTTCACGAGGTGCGCGAGCCGGTCCTCGGGGACGGCTTCGCGCCAGTGACGAAGAATCTCCTGCGTGGGCTGCTTGGGGGGCGCTGCGCGCTGCGCTTTCACGCGCGAATCATCCCATGGGGCCGGCACTGCCGCGTGAGTGCGACCTCGCGCGACTCGCGCGCCGAAGCGAGCATCGCGATGCAGACTTCGAGCGTCGCGAGGCCCCACGCGCCGTCGTGCATCGGGGCCGCGCCGCCCCGGACTGCGGCGACGAGCTCGTCGATCACCTCGGCGCGCGGCACCGCGGGTTTCGCGAGCGGCTCGACACGCACCGATTCGTCGCCGTAGACCATCACGCCCGCAGGCATGGGGCGCACGTCGCCGCGCTCGCACGAGACGATCACGAAACCGAAATGCTCGTGCCACGGGGCGTCGCCCGCCTTCGCGTATCCGGCGCCGCCGTAATTGCGCTTAGCCTTCGCGGCCGCCTCGGCGCCGGCTCCGTCCAGCGCGGCGAGCGCGCGGCGCGCCGCGCCGTGGCGGGAGGCGTCCTTCGGGAAGCCGGTCTCGCCGATGTTCCCGCAGAGCTCATCGGAATCGAAATGCCCGTAGCCGCTGTAGCTTATCGAGGCGAACGCTGCGTCCTCGAAGGCGAGGAGCGCGGAGTACGCGCCCTCGGTCGCGCGGCTCGCGTCCCACGCGCCGGTGAACGCCCGAACGCTCCTGGCGAGGCCGCCGGCCAGGAGCCGTACGATGTCCACTTGGTGCGCGGCCTGGCTGAACACGACGCCGCCGCCGGCCGTGGTGTCGAGCTCTTCCGCGCGGCGCGGGCGGTAAAGAAAGTCCGTGAAGTTCATCGCGGTGATCATGCGCACGCGCCCCAGCTCGCCGCTCTCGACGATGGCTCGCGCGCGCAATATGGGCGCGTCGAAGCTGTGGCTGTGCCCGACCACGAGGTGCACGCCCGCGGCGCGCGCGGCGTCGATCATCGACTGCGCTTCGGCGAGCGTGACCGCCATGGGCTTTTCCACGAGCACGTGCTTGCCGCGCGCCGCCGCAAGGGCCGCGTGGCGCGCATGGAGCTCGTGCGGCGTCGCGACGTACACCGCCTCCACGCTCGCGTCGTCGCACAGCGCCTCGACGCTCTCGTACGCCGTCGCACCGAAATCCGCGGCGAAACGCTCGCGTGCCTCGGCCCTGGGGTCCGCGGCGGCGACCAGCTTCACCGACGGATGCGCGGAGAGCGTCGCCAGCATGAGCGTGAAGGCGCGGCCGAGGCCCGCTACGCCGAGGCGAATGGGGCGGGCCATCAGCGCTCGATCTCGATCTCGGGCGACATGGCGCGCGACACGCAGATCATGATCTGGCCGGCCTTCTCGTCGTCCATCAGCACGAGGTCGCGATGGTCGGCCTCGCCCGCGACGAGGCGCGTGCGGCAGGTGCCGCAAGTGCCGCTTTCGCACGAGCTGGGCGCCTCGTGCCCGCGGGCGCGCATCGCCTCGAGGATCGACACGCCCGGCGGCACCACGATGCGGTCGCCGGATTTCGCGAGAATGACCGTGAAGGGCTTGTCCTCGGGGCGCGCGGCGGCGCCCGCGTCGACGAAGCTCTCGAAGTGGATCGCGGCGGGTGTCCAATGGCCGGTCATGTCGCGCACGGCCTCGAGGAGCGGGCGCGGGCCGCAGCAATAGACGTGTGCGGAGGTCGGCTTCTCGAGGATCGGCCACAGGTCGAATGCGTTGGCGATGTCGCCGCCGTCGTAATGGATCGCGACCCGCCCGTTGAATTCCTCGCCCTCGAGCTCGTCGTGAAACGCGGCGTGCTCAGGGGAGCGCGCGAGGTAGTAGAGCTTGTAGCGCTTGCCCGCGCCATTCAGGTGCCGGGCCATCGCGAGGAGCGGCGTGATGCCGATGCCTCCGGCGATGAGGATGAACGACGCCGCCTTCTCCGCGAGCTCGAACGCGTTGTGCGGCGCCGAGACTTCGAGCGCGTCGCCGACGCGCGTGTTGTCGACGAGATCCACGGAGCCGCCGCGGCCTGCCGGATCGCGCTTCACCGCGATCACGTAACGCTGCCTCTCCGCGGGGTTGTTGCAGAGCGAGTACTTGCGCAGGCTCCCGTTGGGCGATTTCACCGTGAGGTGCGCGCCCGCGGTAAACCCCGGCAGGTCCGCGCCCGCCGCGTCGCGCAGCTCGAAGAGATGGATGTCCGCGGCGATCCTTTGCGTGCGGGCGATCCGCAATGGGAAAAAAGGCATAATCTTAGAGGGCTAACTTACACCCGGCCGTGGAGGTGCGCAAATGCTGACCGCCCAGGAGAACGACCTGCTTTGCCGCGTCGAAGGCGCCGCCTCCATGGGCCAGCTCATGCGGCGCCACTGGATCCCCGTATGCCTCTCGGAAGAAGTCGCCGAGGCCGACGGGACCCCGGTGCACGCGAAGATCCTGGGCGAGGACCTGGTCGTATTCCGCGATACGGACGGCAACGTGGGCGTGCTCGACGAGCATTGCCCGCACCGCCGGGCTTCCCTCGTGATGGGGCGCAACGAGGAGGGAGGGCTTCGCTGCCTTTACCATGGCTGGAAAGTCGACGTGAAGGGCAACGTCCTCGAGATGGCTTCCGAGCCCGCGTCGAGCGGCCTGTGCAGCAAGGTGAAGCACACGGCCTATCCCACCGAAGAGTGGGGAGGCTTCGTGTGGGCGTTCATGGGCCCCGCCGAAGCGATGACGGCATTCGAGCCGCCCGCGTTCGCGCCGACGCCCCAGACGCGCGTCTCCATCGTGAAGGTGCAGGTGCCGTGCAACTGGGCGCAGATCCTCGAGGGCGCGATAGATTCGGCCCACAGCTCGAGCCTTCACTCCACCGACATGCCGCCCGCGCGCGTCGACGGCGCCAAGGCGACCGAGACCGTGTGGCCGCGCCCCTCCACCGACAAGGCGCCGCGCCTGCAGCTGCAGCAGACGCCGTTCGGGTTCAGCTACGCGGCCATCCGCCGGCCGATCGCCAACTCCGCGACCCACGACTACGTGCGCGTGACGCTCTTCCAGGCACCCTTCTCGGTGCACATCCCGCCGAACAACATGTACAGCCTGTCGATCCTGCACATTCCGCGCGACGACACCAGCACGTGCTTCTACTTCATCGCGTGGAGCGACGCGGGGCCCGGCATCGACCAGGAGGCGTGGCGCAAATTCTGCGGCGCGCAGGTCGGCATCGACCTCGACTGGAAGTACCGCAAGTTCCGCACGCGCGACAACAAC
>JBDTXQ010000100.1:0-8279 GCA_040006115.1 Usitatibacter sp. | reverse complement strand
GGTGCTGCTGATCAAGGCCGGCAAGGACGCGGGCCTCAAGGTGAGCTATTACACCTATTACGGCGGCGGCCTGGGCTCGGTGCCGGCGATCGGCAGGGACGGCATCGGCGCGTTGAAGCAGGTGACCGAGGCCCACAACAACATACTTCGCGAACCCGATCCCGACGAGATCGCGTTCCGCAAGCGATACACCGACAAGGCCGACGAGTTCTATTACTGGCGCCTCAAGAACACCTTCGCGATGCTGGTGGCCGCCGCGGCGAAGGCGAAGTCCAACGACCCGGTGAAGCTCGCCCGCGCCCTCGAAGGCATGAAGCTCGACACTGCCCTCGGGCCCATGGAGATGCGCGCCGACAACCACCAGCTGCTGCAGCCACTCTTCGTCTCGACCCTTTCCGACAAGGTGAAGATCGGCCTCGAGGGCACCAACCTCGGCTTCGCGACCGACCGCAAGATCGACGCGAAGGACACCGCGCTTCCCACCACCTGCAAGATGCAGCGCCCGAGCTAGGCGATGTCCGAGCTCGTCACGTTCTCACTCCTCAACGGAGTGGTGTACGGGCTGCTGCTCTTCATGCTCTCGAGCGGCCTCACGCTCATCTTCAGCATGATGGGCGTGCTCAACTTCGCGCACGCGAGCTTCTTCATGCTCGGCGCCTACTTCTCCTATCAAGTAGGACGCTGGATCGGCTTCTGGCCCGCGCTGGTGATCGCCCCTCTCGCGTGCGGGGTCGTGGGCGCGCTGGTGGAGCGCTACGGGCTGCGCAAGGTCCACCCGCAGGGACACGTCGCCGAGATCCTCTTCACCTTCGGGCTCTCGTACGTGATCGGCGAGCTCGTCATCATGGCGTGGGGCCGCGGCCCCATCGAGAACCGCGTGCCGTCGTCGATCGATTTCCCGATCTTCACGCTGATGGGCACGAGCTATCCCTTCTACAAGGCGATGATGATGGCGATCTCGATCGGGATGTTCGCGTTCCTCTGGCTCGCGTTCAAGCGCACGCGCGTGGGCCTCGTGATCCAGGCGTCCCTCACCCACCCACAGATGGCGAGCGCCCTCGGCCACGACGTGCCGCGCCTCTTCGTGCTCGTGCTCGCCGTCGGCGGCGCGCTCGCGGGGCTCGCGGGCGTGATCGGCGGCTTCGCACTGCTCACCGAGCCGAACATGGCGGTGGCGCTCGGCCCAATCGTCTTCGTGGTGGTCGTGGTCGGCGGCCTCGGGTCGATCCCCGGCGCCTTCATCGCGTCGATGCTGATCGGAATCGTGCAGACCTTCGCGGTGGCGCTCGACTACTCGCTCCTCGACCTCTTCAAGGCGCTCGGCGTTTCCGCGGGCGCCAACTCGGCGCTGCGCGAGATCTACGCGATCAAGATCGCGCAGGCCGCGCCCATCATTCCGTACTTCCTGCTGGTGCTGATGCTGATTGTGCGGCCGCGCGGGATCATGGGCACGCGCGACCAATGAGCCGCACGGCGCGCCGGCTCGCGCTCGCCGCCGCGTTGCTGGCGGTGCTGCCGTGGATTCCCGGGCTGGACGGCAACTTCGCGCGTTCGCTCGCCTCGCAGATGGGCATCGCGGCGATCTTCGCGATCTCGTTCAACCTCCTTCTTGGCCAGACCGGGCTCCTCTCCTTCGGGCACGCGGTGTATTTCGGCCTGGGCGGCTACGCCGCGATCCACCTGCTGCGCGCGGTGAATTCCGGGTTGCCGATCCCGGTGCCCTTCGTGCCGCTCGCGGGCGCCGCGGCGGGCCTCGCCGCGGGCATCGTCATCGGTGCGGTCGCGACACGGCGTGCGGGAACGATCTTCGCGCTCATCACGCTCGGCGTGGGCGAGCTGGTGCACGCCGCGTCCCTCATGCTGCCGGGATTCTTCGGAGGCGAGGAGGGCATCACCGCGAGCCGCACCCGCGCGCCGCATTTCCTCGGACTCGACTTCAGCTCGCAGGTCCAAGTCTATTACGTGATCGCCTTCTGGCTTCTCGTCACCGGCGTCCTCGCCCTCGCCTTCATGCGCACGCCCGTGGGGCGCATGTGCAACGCGGTGCGCGACAACCCGGAGCGCGCCGAATTCATCGGCTACGACCCGCAGCGCGTGCGCCTCGTCGCCTGCGCCGTCGCGGCGGCGTTCGCCGGCCTCGCCGGCGGCTTGCACGCGATCAACTACGAGATCGTCACGTCGGAGGCGGTCGGCGCGGCGCGCTCGGGCGAAGTGCTGCTGATGGTCTACATCGGCGGCGTCCACCATTTCATAGGCGCGATCGTGGGCGCCGTCGCGATCACCTGGCTGCAGGTGAGCCTCAGCGACTACACCACCGCCTGGCTCCTCTACCTCGGCCTCGCCTTCATGGCGGTCATCCTGTACGCGCCGGGCGGGCTCGCGGCGGTCATCGCGAGGCACGCGGCAATCGCGCGCACGCGCGCGAGGGGCGCTGTGGTGCGAGCCTATGCGCTCGCGCTCCCCGCCGCGCTGATGATGCTGGGGGGCGCGGTCACGATCGTCGAGATCGCGTACCGGTTGTCGACGCAGCCCGAGGCCGGGGGCCGCATGAGGCTCTTCTGGATCCCCGTGGACGCGACCACGCCCTGGCCTTGGCTGGGCGCGGCCGCGACGGCCGCCGCCGGATTCTTCCTGCTGCGCCTTGCCGCGCCGCGCGTTCGCTCGGCGTGGGAGGTCGCCATCGATGGCTGAAAACGCCCTCCAGCTTCGCGACGTCCACAAGAGCTTCGGCGCGACCGCGATCATTCGCGGCGTCTCGCTCGACATCGCCGCGGGCGAGCGCCACGCGATCATCGGGCCCAACGGCGCCGGCAAGTCGACGCTCTTCAACCTGGTGAGCGGCCGCCTCGCGCCCACGCGCGGATCGATCCTCCTCGGCGGCGCCGAGATCGCGGGAATGCGGCCCTACGCCGTGAGCCGGCGTGGCCTCGCGCGGAGCTTCCAGGTGACCAACATCTTCCCGCGCATGAGCGTCTTCGAGAATATCCGCTGCAGCCTGCTGTGGCCGCTCGGCCAGCGCTACGATTTCTGGAGCGACGTGGACCGCCTGCGCGACGTGAACGAGCGCGCCGAGGAGGCCCTCGAACGCATCCGCCTCACGGCGCGCCGCGACTCGATGGCGGGCGTGCTCACCTACGCGGAGCAGCGCGCGCTCGAGATCGGCGTCACGGTCGCGGGCGGCGCCGGCGTGATCCTCCTCGATGAGCCCACCGCGGGCATGAGCCGGGGGGAGACCGAGAACGCGGTCGAGCTGATCCGCGAGGTGACCGAGGGGAAGACGCTCGTCATGGTCGAGCACGACATGGGCGTGGTGTTCGATCTCGCCGACCGCATCTCGGTGCTCGTCTATGGCGAAATCATCGCGACCGACCTCCCGTCGCGCATCCGCGGCAACGAGGCGGTGCAGAGCGCATACCTCGGGACGACGACCCATGCTTGAAGTCGACGGCCTGCATGCCTTCTACGGCAAGAGCCACATCCTGCACGGCGTGACGATGCGCGTGGGCGAGGGCGAGATCGTGAGCCTCCTCGGGCGCAACGGCGCCGGCCGCTCCACCACGGTGAAAGCGATCATGGGAGAAGTGCCCCCGCGCGGAGCGATCCGCCTGAAGGGCGCGCGCATCGACGGGTTGAAGCCCCACGAGATCGCGCGCCGTGGCCTGGGCTACGTGCCCGAGAACCGCGACATCTTCCCGGCCCTCACGGTGCGCGAGAACCTCCTGCTCGGCGTGAAGCCCGTGCAGCGCGGCGCGCGCTGGACGATCGACGACATGTTCGCCATGTTTCCGCAGCTCGCCGCGCGCGCCGACGCGCCCGGGGGCGTCCTCTCCGGGGGCGAGCAGCAGATGCTCGCGATCTGCCGCACGCTGATGGGAGATCCCGACCTGGTGATGGTCGACGAGCCCACCGAAGGGCTCGCGCCGCGGCTGGTGGAGCTGGTGCGCGAGCTGCTGGAGAGGATCGCGCAGCGCGGCGTCGCGATCCTCATGATCGAGCAGAAGCTCACCATCGCGCTCGCCATCTCCCATCGGCTGTACGTGATGGGGCATGGCCGGATCGTGTTCGAGGGAACGCCGGGCGATCTTGCGGCGAATGCCGGCGTTCGCCGCGAGTGGCTGGAGGTGTAGCCTCGCATGCTGAGCGGCCGACTATCCCTTATACAAGCGCAAGTAGATTCGCGGAGACCTGCCGATGCCCGATGACGTGAAGAACGCCGAACGCGTCACCTACCGCGCCTGCCACCTGTGCGAGGCGCTCTGCGGCGTCGAGGTCCGCACGCGCGGCGAGGAGATCGTGAGCGTGCGCGGGGACGCGGCGGATACCTTCAGCCGCGGCCACATCTGCCCCAAGGCGGTCGCGCTCATCGACATCCACAACGATCCCGATCGCCTGCGCGGCCCCGTGCGCCGCACTGGAGACGAGTGGCAGTCGATCGGCTGGGACGAGGCCTTCGAGCTCGTCGCAAGCCGCTTTGCGGCGATCCAGCGCGAGCACGGCGCGAACGCCCTCGGCGTCTACCTCGGCAACCCGAACGCCCATCACGTCGGCAGCATCCTCAACGGGCCGGCGTTGATCCGCTGCCTGCGCACGCGCAACCGGTTCTCGGCGACATCCGTGGACCAGCTGCCGCAGCACGTGGCCTGCCACGCGATGTACGGGCACATGTTCATGTTCCCGATTCCGGACCTCGACCACACCGCGTACTGGCTGATCCTCGGCGCGAACCCCATCGCGTCGAACGGCAGCATCATGAGCGTCCCGGACGTGGGCAAGCGGCTGAAGGCGATTCGCGACCGCGGCGGAAAGGTCGTCGTGATCGATCCGTGCCGCACCGAGACCGCGGACGTCGCGACGCGGCACCATTTCATCCGCCCGGGCACCGACGCGGCGTTCCTCCTCGCGCTGGTGAACGCGGTGCTCGAGCTCGGGGCGCCGCGCGTCGAACGCTACGGCGACCGGCTCGCGGGGCTCGATCGCGCCATCGAGGCGATCCGGCCCTTCGGCGTGGAGCGGGCGGCTGCGGCCACCGGCATTGCGGCCGATGCGGTCCGCGCCATCGCCAGGGAGCTTCGCGAAGCGCCGTCGGCCGTCATCTACGGGCGCGTCGGGCTTTCGACACAGCCCTACGGCACCGTATGCCAGTGGCTGATCCAGCTCGCGAACCTCGTCACCGGGAATCTCGACGCGGTCGGCGGCGCGCTCCTCACGACGCCGGCGGTGCCGGTCACCGGTCCGGGCACGCGCCCGGGCGGACCGGGCAAATTCAGGAGCCGCGTCTCGGGCCGCGCGGTGTTCAGCGGCGAGCTGCCCGCCGTGGCGATGGCCGAGGAGATCGAGACGCCGGGCGAGGGACGCATCCACGCGATGCTCACGATCGCGGGCAATCCCGTCTCCTCCACGCCCAACGGCCGGCGCCTCGACCGCGCGTTTGCCGGGCTCGAATTCATGGCGGCCATCGACATCTTCGTGAATGAGACAACCCGGCACGCCGACGTGATCCTGCCGCCGGCGTCGATGCTCTCCCACGAAAACTACGACGTCGTCTTCAACGCGCTCGCGATCCGCAACGTGGCACGCCACAATCCCGCGGTGCTCGCGAAGCCCGCCGATGCACGCTACGACTGGGAGATCTACAACGGGCTCGGCGCCGCGTATGCGAAGTCGGCCGGTGTCGAGTACCAGGCGATGCCCGATCCGTCGGCCTCGATCGAAGCCGCCCTGCGCGCGGGACCGTACCGCAAGTCCCTCACGCTCGAGTCGCTGAAGGCCGCGCCCCACGGCGTCGACCTGGGCGCGCTCGCGCCCTCGCTCCTGCAGCGCCTCGAGACACGCGACGGGAAGATCGCGTGCGCACCCGAGGCATTCGTCGCGGACCTGAAGCGCGTCGAGTCGGACCTGCTCGAGCGCAATCACGCGCCCGACACGCTGCTGCTCGTCGGGCGCAGGCACCTGCGCAGCAACAACTCGTGGATGCACAACTCCCACCGCCTCACCAAGGGCCCGCGCCGCGACCAGCTGTGGATCCACCCCGACGATGCCGCGCGCCGCGCGATCGCCGACGGCGACGAGGTCGCGCTCGCGTCGCGGGTGGGCGAGATTCGCGTGACCGCGAAGGTGACCGACCGCGTGATGGCGGGCACCGTTTGCCTTCCCCACGGCTTCGGCCAAGGCCGCGAAGGCGTGCGCCTCGCGCTCGCGTCGACGCTGGCGGGCGCCAGCTACAACGACGTCTCCGACGAAACGGCCATCGATCCCCTGTCAGGCAATGCCGCGGTCAACGCACTTCCGGTTTCCGTGAGAAAGGATTCACCACATAGCGTTGCCTGATTCCATCGGTTGCGCGGTGCCCGCGCCCGGCGGAAGCGGTGGCGTTCTGGCTCGGCACTTGCGCTAGCCGGTGTAAGCTCGCGGCCATGGGTTACGAGGCTTACCTGGGGACGCGCCCGGTGGCGGAGGCGCACCGCTTCGACGTTGCCGCGCTCGAGCGCTACATGCGTGAGAACGTCGAGGGATTCTCCGGGACGCTCGCGGTGGAGCAGTTTAAGGGCGGGCAATCAAATCCCACCTACCGGCTCACCGCGGGCGGCAAAGCCTACGTGATGCGCCGCAAGCCTCCCGGGAAGCTCCTGCCCTCCGCGCACGCCGTCGATCGCGAGTACCGCGTCATCACCGCGCTCGCCGGAAGCGACGTGCCGGTGCCGCGCACTTACAGCCTGTGCACGGACGACGCCGTGATCGGCTCGATGTTCTACGTGATGGACTGCGTCGAGGGACGCGTGCTCTGGGACCCGCAGCTTCCCGGTATGGCGCGCCACGAGCGCGCGGCGATCTTCGAGGAGATGAACCGCGTCATCGCGGCGCTGCATCGCGTCGACTACGCGGCCATCGGCCTCGCCGACTACGGCAAGCCCGGCAACTACTTCGCTCGCCAGATCGACCGCTGGAGCCGCCAGTACAAGGCCTCGGAGACCGGCAGGATCGATGCGATGGATCGCCTGATGGAGTGGCTGCCCGCAAACATCCCCAAGGGCGACGAGACGTCGATCGTGCACGGCGACTACCGCATCGACAACATGATCTTCCATCCCTCCGAACCGCGCGTGCTCGCGGTGCTCGACTGGGAGCTCTCGACGCTGGGGCACCCGATGGCCGACTTCTCCTATCACCTGATGTCGTGGCGCCTCTCCTCGGCCGAGTTCCGCGGGCTACGCGGTTGCGGCCTCGACGCGCTCGGCATTCCCGGCGAGCGCGAGTACCTCGATGCGTACCTGCGGCGCTCCGGCGCCGCGAGCCCCAGCGCGAAGGACCTCGCCTTCTGCATGGCGTACAACATGTTCCGCGCCGCCGCCATCTTCCAGGGTGTGATGGCGCGCGCCCTCGCCGGCAATGCCGCGAGCGCGCAGGCGTTGGAAGTCGGCGAGCGCACGCGGCCGATGGCCGAGCTCGGCTGGAAGCAGGTCGAGCAGGTTCACGCATAACCAGGAGAAGAGCGATGGATTTCGACTATTCGCCGAAGGTCCGCGACCTGCAGGCGCGCCTCAAGGCCTTCATGGAAGCGCACGTCTACCCCAACGAGGCACGCTTCCACGCGCAGGTGGACGAGGGCGACCGCTGGCAGCCCACGACGTTGATCGAGGAGCTGAAGCCGACGGCGAGGGCGGCGGGGCTGTGGAATCTCTTCCTGCCCGCTTCCGAGCGCGGCGCCGGCCTCTCCAACCTCGAATACGCGCCGCTGTGCGAGATCATGGGCCGCGTGCACTGGGCGCCCGAGGTGTTCAACTGCTCCGCGCCCGACACCGGCAACATGGAAGTGTTCGAGCGCTACGGAACTCCCGAGCAGAAGAGGCAATGGCTGGAACCCCTCCTCGAAGGGAAGATCCGTTCCGGATTCGCCATGACCGAGCCCGCGGTCGCCTCGTCGGACGCGACCAACATCCAGAGCTCGATCGTGCGCAACGGCGAGCACTACGTGATCAACGGGCGCAAGTGGTGGACCTCCGGCGCGGGCGACCCGCGCTGCGCCATCTTCATCTTCATGGGCAAGAGCGACCCCGCGGCCGACCGCCACCGCCAGCAGTCGATGATCCTCGTGCCGCGCGACACGCCCGGGGTCAAAATCCTGCGCCACCTCCCCGTGTTCGGCTACGACGACGCTCCCCACGGCCACATGGAGATCGACTTCGTCGACGTGCGCGTGCCCGCCTCCAACATGCTCCTCGGCGAGGGGCGCGGCTTCGAGATCGCGCAGGGCCGGCTCGGGCCCGGGCGCATCCACCACT
>JBDTXQ010000099.1:0-8295 GCA_040006115.1 Usitatibacter sp. | reverse complement strand
AAGATCTTCGAGTGGGGCGTGAGGAACGTGGACCGCATCGTCACGCAGAACGAGGTGCAGCAGAAGCAGCTCTTCGAGAACTACGGCATCGAAGGCGCGGTGATTCCCAGCTGCTACGTGCCGCCGGCAGGCGCGCGCGCCGACCGCGCGGGCTACGTGCTGTGGACCGCCTCCGTGCGTCCTTCGAAGCGCGCCGAGCTGGCGCTCGAGATCGCGCGGCGGCTGCCCAACTATCGCTTCGTGATCATCGGCGGGCCGGACCCCGACCGGAAGTCGCAGCAGTACTACGACTCGCTCGCCGAGGCGGCGCGCGCTCTGCCCAACGTCGAGATGAAGGGCTTCGTGCCGTTCACCGAGGCCGAGAACTGGTTCAACGGCGCGCGGCTGGTGCTCAACACGTCGCTCTACGAGGGCTTCCCCAATACTTTCCTGCAGGCGTGGTCGCGCGGGGTGCCCACGGTCGCCTTCATCGACACGGGGTCGCGCACTCCGGCGGGCGAGCCGGTCTACGACGCCGTTCAGGACGTCTCCGAGGCGAGCTGGAAGGTGGAGCGCCTCATGCGCGACGACATCCTGTGGCGCGAGGCGTCGCAGCGGGTTCACGCCTATTACCGCGACCGTCATTCGATCGACTCGACCATCGATCGATACGAGCGCGAGATCGCGCTCCTCACGCAAGCGTCGTGACCGCCTCCAACGCAACCCTCGAGCGACGCGCGGTCTCCCTGGGGACTGCGTACGCGCTCGATTACGGGCTGCAGTTCCTGCTGCCCGTGGTGCTCACGCGCGCGCTCGACGCGCACAGCTTCGGCGAATATCGCCTGCTCTGGCTCGCGGTGATGACGCTCCTCGTGATCATGCCGATGTGCATGCCGCAGAGCCTCTACTACTTCCTGCCGCGCTCCGACGCGGCAAGGAAGCGCCTCTACCTGAACCAGTGCCTGCTGTTCCTCGCGATCGCGGGCATCGTCTCGGGGTTCATGCTCTCGCTCTTCGATCCGTTGCTTCCGGCGGCGTTGAAGAGTGTCGTGATCAACAACGGCGTCGTGGTGCCGATCTTCGCGGCGCTGTGGATCTTCTCCTTCGCCCTCGACGTTCTGCCGACCGTCGACGAGCGCGTGCAGTGGCAGGCGAAGGTGATCGTGGGCCTGTCGGCGCTGCGCGCGGTGTCGCTTTCCACGGCAGCGCTCCTCACGCGCGACCTGGCGGTGGTCCTGTGGGTGCTGGTTGCGTTTGCCGCATTCAAGTCGGCGCTGCTCCTCTGGTACGTGCGCCGGCATTACGGCATCGGCGGGCCCTGGGTCGAGCGCGCCGCCCTGAAGGAGCAGCTGAAGCAGGCCGCCCCGTTCGCCGTCTCCGGGGGCCTCACCGGGTTTCGCTCGCAGGGCGACCAGTGGATCGCGGCGATGCTCTTCACCGTGCCCCAGTTCGCGTCGTTCTCGGTGGCCACCGTGATCGCCCCGATCGTGCAGATGTTCAGGCAATCGGTGAACCACGTGTTCCTGCCGAGCATGAGCCGCCTGCATTCGAGCGGGGATTTCGCCGCCATGCTCGCGCTGAATAGCCGCGCCAACGCCATGGTCGCGCTCTGCGTCTACCCGCTCCTCGCCTTCGCCTTCGTGTTCGCCGAGCCGCTCATCGCGCTCATCTACACCCCGACCTATATCGGCGCGGCGCCGGTGATGCGCCTCTACATCGTGGGCCTCCTCGCCCTCGTGGTCGAGCTCACCAGCATCCTCTTCCTTCTGAAGCAGGGCGGCTTCGCCTCCCGCGTGAACGCGCTGGTGCTGGCGCTTGCGCTGCCGTTGAGCTATTTCGGGGCGATCACCTGGGGCATGGTCGGGGCCGCGCTGGGAAGCGTCGTCGCGCTCTACAGCGAGCGTGCGCTTTCCCTCGCGCGCATCGCGGCGCTCACCTCGACCCCGGTCGCGAAGCTGCAGGACTGGACCACGCTCGGCGGCATCCTCGCTGCGGCGGGCCTCGCGGCGCTCGCGGCCGCCGCGCTGCTGCGCTTGGCGAGCCTGCCGCCTTTCCTGCTGCTCGCCGCGGGGGGTGCGATACTCGCCATCGTCTATCCCGCGGCGCTCTTCCTCACCGGGCAACGCCGTTGCATCACCAGCTTCATCGCCTCGCTGCGCCACTCCGCACCGGAGCCCGCCGCGATCAAATAGGACAGGAGCATCACCATGGAATCGATCACCTCGCAATTCCCCGAGCTCGCCGCAGCGCCGCGAACATGGCTCGTTACCGGCGTCGCCGGCTTCATCGGCTCTAACCTCCTCGAGTCGCTGCTGAAGCTCGACCAGCGAGTCGTGGGCCTGGACAACTTCGCCACGGGCTTCCAGCACAACCTAGACCAGGTCGAGGCGGCGGTCAGTGCGGAGCGCTGGGCGCGCTTCAGGTTCATCAAGGGCGACATCTGCTCGCTCGAGACCTGCCGCGCCGCGTGCGCCGGCGTCGACATCGTCTTGCACGAGGCGGCGCTGGGCAGCGTGCCACGCTCCATCGACGATCCGATTACCAGCCACGCGAGCAACGTGACCGGGTTCCTCAATATGCTGGTCGCCGCGCGCGACGCCAAGGTGAAGCGCTTCGTGTACGCCGCGTCGAGCGCCGCCTACGGCGACCATCCGGGGCTGCCGAAGGTCGAGGAGACGATCGGGCGACCGCTTTCGCCCTATGGCGCCGGCAAGTACATGAACGAGCTCTACGCCGACACCTTCGGGCGCTGCTACGGCATGCAGACCATCGGGCTGCGCTACTTCAACGTGTTCGGTCCGCGCCAGGACCCGGACGGCGCCTATGCGGCGGTGATTCCGAAATGGATCGCTTCCATGCTGCGCGGAGAGACCGTGTACATCAACGGCGACGGCGAGACGGCGCGCGACTTCTGCTACATCGAGAACGTGGTGCAGGCCAACATCCTGGCGGGCACGGTCGCGAGCCCCGAGGCGGTGAACAAGGTATACAACGTGGCGCTCGGCGAGCAGACCTCGCTGAACCAGCTATTCAAGAGCCTGCGCGATCTCCTCAAGCAGCGCGACACCGCGTTCGACTGCCCGCCGGCGGTGCATCGCGATTTCCGCGCGGGGGACGTGCGTTTCTCGCTGGCCGACATCGGCAAGGCGACGGTCCACCTCGGCTTCCGGCCGACTTGCCGCGTGGACGCGGGGCTGGAGCGCGCGCTCGACTGGTACGTGGCGCGCCTGGCTCCCGGGCGCAAGGGCGCCGCTCACGAGACCGCCGCCGTGGGTGCGTGAAGGCGAGATGAAACGCGAGGCGACGTATCTCGACGCAGGCGAAAGCTCGTTCCTCGGCTGGTTTCACTCCGAGGAAACGGCCGCGCCGGCCGATCGCGTCGCCGTCATCTGCGGTCCCCTGGGACACGAGTACACGCGCGCCCACCGGACGATGCGCCACCTCGCCGACCGCCTTGCGCGCGCCGGCATCCCGGCGCTGCGCTTCGACTACCACGGCGTCGGCGACTCGGCGGGCAGCGACCTCGACCCCGACCGCGTCGCGACCTGGATCGGCAACATCAGGCTCGCGGTCGAGCGCGCGCGTGCGCTGAGCGGACGCAGGAACGTGAGCCTCATCGGCGTGCGCCTGGGTGGCACGCTCGCGGCGCTCGCCTCGCGCGATGTCGAGGTAGAGGATCTGGTGCTGTGGAACCCCGCTTTGAAGGGCCGGCCCTACGTGCGCGAGCTGCAGGCGCTGGCGGCCGCCGCCGCTCGCGCCACGACGGTCGTGGAAGGTGCGCTCGAAAGCGCGGGCTCGGTGATGACCGCGCAGACGCTGGACTCGGTGCGCGCCATCGACCTTCTCGCCACTCCTCCAAGGGCAGGGCGCGTGCTGGTGGTCGGCCGCGATGACGTTGCGCCGGACGCCACGCTCGTCGAGCACCTCGAGCAAGGGGGCATCGCCGCGGACTCGATGCGCTTACGGGGGTGGAGCGCAATGATGGCGGAGCACCAGTTCAGCGTCGTGCCCGACGAGGCGCTCGCGGCGATCGTGGGCTGGGTCCAGGCGCGCTGCCGATCCTGTGACGCGGCTGCAAAGCCTGGCGGCGGCGCGCGCCTCGCGCATTTTTCGTTCGCCACCGCGGCTGGCAACGCGACGATCGAGGAGCAATTCTGCCGCTTCGGCGCCGACCAGCACCTGGTCGGCGTGCTGACCCGCACCTCCGCGGCGAGGGACCGTCCCGCGGTGGTCATTTTCAACGCGGGCGCCGTGCATCGCGTCGGACCGAACCGCGTCGGCGTCACGCTCGCGCGCGAGCTCGCCGCGGCGGGCTTCGCATGCCTGCGCTTCGACCTCGAAGGGATCGGCGACAGCGTGCTGCGCGCCCCCGGCCGCGAGAACCATCCCTATCCCGCCACCGCGCTAGATGACGCAAGGGCCGCGTTCGATTTCCTGCGCGGCGAATTCGGCTATGCGCGCTTCGTCTCCGTGGGCCTGTGCTCCGGGGCGCACAACACCTTCCACGCGGGCCTCACGCTCACCGGCCACGACATCCGCGAGCTGGTGCTCATCAACCCGCTCACGTTCTATTGGGCCGAGGGCATGAGCCTCGAGACCACGCGCCATTTCGAGGACGCGATCCAGTACCGGAAGTCAATGCGCAAACCCGGGCGGTGGCTGAAGCTCCTGCGCGGGGGCGTGAACATGGCGCGGCTCGCCGAGACCGTCCTGGGCTTGGCGAAGGAGAGGGTCAAATCGCAGCGCGACGCGCTGCGGGAGGCCTTGATGCCGGGCCACGCGCCCCGCCTCGCGCGGGACCTGCGCACGCTCTTCGCGATGAAGCGCCCGTTGAGCTTCTTCATCGCCGAAGGCGATCCGGGGCGGGAGATCCTGATGACGCAAGCCCGGCGCACGGCGACCCGCGCGTTGAGGACCGGCGAGATCCGCGTCGAGATCATCCCCGACGCCGACCACACGTTCTCGCAGCTGAAGCCGCGCGGCGAATTGATGCGCCGGCTGCGGCTGCACTTGCGCCGCCACCTCGTCGAGCCCCAGCGCGCCGAGGCCGCCGCTACAGGCGTAAGACCCGCCTTGCATTCGAGCGCCTCCTGCCCGAGATAATGCGGGTCCCGGGTCCCTGGAGCCGTTCGATGACGATCGCCCGTAGTGGATGGATATTGCCGGTGTGCGTGGCGCTCCTCGCCGGATGCGCCAACGAGCCCGCGCGCCGCCAGCCCGTAATGACCGCAGCCGAGGGGCGCTCCCTGGTAGCGAGCCTGCTGCCGAAGGGGGTGGGCGAGCGCGATGGCTGGGCGGTGGACATCTACGCGGCCATGGCGGCGCTCTCGATCGAGCCGCGCGCCGAGAACGTCTGTGCGATCGTCGCGGTGACCGAGCAGGAGAGCGGCTTCCACGTCGACCCGGCGATCCCAAACCTTCCCGCCATCGCGTGGAAAGAGATCGATCGCCAGCGCGAGCGCGCCGGCGTCCCCAAGCTCGTTCTCTACGCGGCGTTGAAAGTGACGTCGTCCGACGGGCGCAGCTACGAGGAGCGCATCGACGCCGCGCGCACCGAGCTCGACCTGAGCGAGACGTTCGAGGACCTGATCGGGCGCGTGCCGCTCGCGAAGTCGTTTCTCGAGGACAGGAATCCCGTGCGCACTGGCGGGCCGATGCAGGTAAGCGTGGCGTTCGCGAAGATCCACGCGGCGGCGCGGCCCTATCCCTACCCGGTGGCGGGGTCGCTGCGCCACGAGGTCTTCACGCGCCGCGGCGGAATGTACTTCGGCATCGCGCACCTGCTCGACTATCCCGCCTCGTACGACTCGATGGTCTACCGCTTCGCCGACTTCAACGCCGGCCACTACGCGAGCCGCAACGCCGCGTTCCAGAAGGCGGTGACGGACCTCTCGGGCATTCCCCTCGACCTGGACGGGGACCTGGTGCGCTTCGCCGGCGGCAAGCCCGCGAAGGAGCCCGGCTCGACGGAGCTCGCGACGCGCGTAATCGCGAGGCGCATCGACCTCGACGCCGCCGGGATTCGCCACGACCTCGAGTTGGGCGACCGGCACGAGTTCGAAAAGTCCCGCCTCTACGCGCGCGTGTTCGAGCTGGCCGACCGGCAGGGCGCGAAGCCGGCGCCGCGCGCGATGCTGCCGCAGATCGTGCTGCAGAGCTCCAAGATCACGCGCCGATTCACCACCGACGGCTTCGCGAAACGCGTGGCCGATCGCCAGCGCGCCTGCCTCGCCAGGGCGAGGACTTGACCCACCGCAGGTAGAGCATGTTGTTGGTCCGGTGGACGATGGCGACGCGTCAGGCCGCAACGACGTCGAACGCGACCGAGAGCCGCGGCTCCCGGCTCTCGAACGGCTCGACGCCGTGCCACATGTAGGCGGGAAAGAGCACCAGCAGGCCCGCCGCGGGCCGCACCCAATGGTCGGCGACGAGCGCGGGCTTCGTGGTCATCCCCGGTTTTCCGAAGCGCAACCATCCGGCGCTGCCCTCGCCCCGGGCGACGCTCGACGGTAGCGCGATATAGCACGCCGAGGAGATCCAGCCTTCGGGATGCACGTGATCGGTGTGGTAGCCCCCGGACTTCAATCGCACGCTCCACGCCCCGGAGATCGCGAAGCCCCGCGGGCGCCCGAGTCGCGCGAGGTAGGCGCGCACGCCTTCGCGGATGCTCGCGAAGAGCGCCGCGACCAGCGGCCGTGCGAGCTCCGGTGCGTTCAACGGGAGCTGGCTTCCGCCGCGCACCGACTGCTGCAGCGGGTGGGTCGCGAAGGCATGCAGCGACTCGAGCTCGCGCGCGAGGTCGTGGAGGAAGGCTTCCAGGCTCAACCAACCGGCGGGTGTGTGGAGCGCTTGCGCGTGGACCAGCTTGTCGTAGTCGTGCAGTTCACCGTAGCGCGGGTCGCCGCGCAAGCGCCACGCCGTCGCCTGCAGCGCGAGCGCGTGCTGGTTCGCGGGCCGCGCCGCGCGAAGGACCGCCGCGATGCGATCGGCCTCGTCGATCTTGCCCGCGGCGAGGAGGGCCTCGCACAGGCCGATGCCCGCGGCGATGTCGGTGGGCGCGGCACGATCAGCCTCGCGCGCGAGCGCGAGCCCGCGCGCGGCGTCGCCGATCTCGGCGCAGAGGTGCGCTGCCCGCAGCAGCAGCGGCACGTCGCGCGGCATGGCGGTAAGGCCGGTCATGACCGCGGCGAACGCGGCGTCGCGGTCACCGGCGATCTCGAGCACGATGGAGCGCAGGAGGAAGAGGCCCGCGTCGCGCGGCGCGGCTCGCAGCGCGCGGTCGATGCGCGCGAGCGCGAGATCGGCGCGGGCGGTGCGCATCCACACGAGTTGCGCGAGGTCGCGGTGCGCATCGAGGTAGAGCGGGCGCAGTGACAGTGCCTCGTCGAACGCCTTTTCGGACTCGTCCAGGCGGCGTTGCGCCTGCAGCGCGCGCGCGAGCACGAGGCGCGTCTCGGCGGCGGGCAATCCCAGCGCGATGGCGCGGCGGGCGGCGCTCTCGGCTTCGGCGGCGCGCCCCAGGTCGCCCTCGGCCGCGGCGAGGTTGTGCCACGCGATCCGGTCGCCCGGGTTGGAGGCGAGCGCGGCGCGCCAGCGCGCGGCGTCGGCGGAACGATCGCTCATGGCCGCATTCTGCAATGAAAAGAGCCCGGCATGCCGGGCTCTTTTCGAGACTGGATTCCCGCTTGCGCGGGATGGACCCTAGTCGATCGCCTTGATGTCGGCGGCCTGAAGGCCCTTGGGGCCGGTGCGCACCTCGAACGAGACCTTTTGCGCTTCTTTGAGCGACTTGTAGCCGTCCATCTGGATCGCGGTGTGGTGGGCGAAAAGATCGCCGCCGCCGTCATCCGGGGTGATGAATCCGAAACCTTTGGAGTCGTTGAACCACTTGACGATGCCTGTTGCCATGATTGCTTCTTTCTTGATGTTCGAGACTGTAATCCGAGCCCCGATAGCGGGCACGACGATCAAGAAAGGGAATTTACTGGCGCATCGAAGCCGGCTATGCACCGGCGGGAGGGCCCTGCTTACTCACTGCTTGACTATCCTGCATACAAATAGTATCACGCGCCACCCGCACAGTGACGGGATCGATGCCGTTGAGCGGCTCGAAGTGCGCCTTGAACGATGGCGCGTCGGATTTCTCAGGCGTGAAGACCAGCGTTCTGGAGTCGCTGGGCGCGAGATGGAAGTAGTTGTCTTCGGGAAGGAAGCCGTTGCACGAGATCGCGACGGATTGAAGGAAGACATCGCTCGACAACGCCTTGGCACCCTGGGAGATCATCTGGAACGAGCTGCACGGCACCTCGAGCCCGG
>JBDTXQ010000098.1:0-8298 GCA_040006115.1 Usitatibacter sp. | reverse complement strand
CGTGGTGGTGAGCGGAAAGGTCACCTGGTTCTCGACGATCTGCGGCGCTTGTCCAGGGAACGTGGTACGGACGATCACCTGCGTGTCGGAAAGATCGGGGATCGCATCGAGCGGCGTGCGCGCGAGCGCCCACACGCCCCACGCGCTCACGAGCACGCTCGCCATCAGCACGAGGAAGCGGTTGGCGATCGACGCCCGGATCAGCCGCGCGATCATTTGGCCGCGCCCTTCGGCTGGATCGAGGTGATCTCGAATTCGCCCTTCGGCGACGCCGTGAATTCGAAGTGCACCATCGCGCCCGGTGCGGGCGGCCGCGCCGCGACGCCCGGCGGCAGCTTGAACTCCATCGTCATCGCGCCCCACTGCATCGAAGGGATCGGGCCGTGCGAAAGCGTGACGCTGTCCTTCCCCACCGCTTCGACCTTGCCGTCCCCGCCGTGCGTGGCCGCGCTCGCGCCTGCGCCCTCCGACATGCGCATGCCCGAGCTCTTGAGGCTCGCCTCGGAGTCGATGAGGAACTGCCCGGACACCACGACCTTGGTGCCAGCGGCGATGCCCTTCGTGATTTCCGTCATGCCATCGGACTCCGCGCCGATCTCGACGTCGACGGGCGCGAGCTGCTGCTTGCCGTCGGTGGCTGCGTCGGCCACCACGACCACGGTACGCTTGCCGGTCTGGATCACAGCCTCGCTCGGCACGAGCACGGCTTCGCGCCGCGCGGCCGGCGCGAAGCTCAACGTCGCGAACATGCCGGGAACGAGGCGCGCACCGGGATTGGCGAGCTCGACGCGCGCCTTGAGCGTGCGCGTCGCGGCATTCACTTCGGGGAGGATCGCGCTCACCTTGCCCTTGAACAACTCGCCGGGCAGCGCCGCCGCGCGCGCTTCGACCTGCGCGCCGGGGCGCACCTGCCCGGCGAGGCCCTCCGGAACCTCGGCGTTCACCCACACGGTGCCAAGGCCGTTTATGCGGAAGAGCGTGGCGCCCGGCGCGACCGTCATGCCCTCGCGCGCGCCGAGCTCCGCGATCACGCCCGCGATGGGCGCGGTGAGCGTGACGCGCGGCTGCACGCGCTGCGAGGACTCCACGCGGCGCACGACCTCGTCGGTCATGCCGGCAAGCTTCATGCGCTGGAGCGCCCCTTCGCGCAGGCCGTCGAGCCCGACGCCCGTCATGCGCTGCACCCCGAGATATTCCTCCTGCGCCGCGATCCAGTCGGGGACGTAGAGATCGACCAGCGCCTGCCCGCGCCGCACGGAATCGAAAGTCGCTCGCACGTGGACTTTCTCGACGAAGCCGCTCGCGCGCGCCTGCACCACCGCGACGTCGCGCTCGTTGTACGCGACGCTTCCGACAGTCTCCACGGAGCGCGCGAGGTCGCCCTTCACCGCTTCGACGGTGCGGATGCCGAGGTTCTGCTGGACGCGCGAGCTGATCGCCACCGAGCCTTCATCGGCCGCGCCGTCGCCGTAAACCGGCACCAGCTGCATGTCCATGAAGGGAGATTTGCCGGGCTTGTCGAATTTCTGACCCGGCACCATGGGATCGTGCCAGTAGAGGACCTTCTTCCCGGGTTCCACCGGCGCGGCAGGCGCCGCCATCTTCATGCCGCGATCCATGCCGACGGAATACAACGCGAAGCCGCCGGCCGCGATGGCGATGGTGGCGACGACGGCGACGATCGGGTAGCGATGCTTCATTTAACGTCCTCCGGAAAAAGGAAGCTCAGCTGCGCCCACAAGCGCGCGGTCTGTGCTTCGAGCTGCAGCATCTGCAGACGCACCTCGAGCTCGTTTCGCCGCGCGGCGAGCACGTCATTCACGTTGCCCTTGCCGCCGCGATAGGACGCGACGAGCGCTTCGCTCCTTTCGACCGAGAGCGGCACGATCTCGCGCTCGAAACGCGCCAGGCGCGAGCGATTACTCTCCCACTCCTCGGTCATGGCGAGGACCGCGGCGTAGTGCTCGCGCAGCATCTCGTCTCTCTGCGCTCCGGCCTCCTCGGCCGCTAGCAGCTTCGCTGCCGCCTCGCGATCCTGCCGATTGGCCGGATCCCACGGGAGCGGGATCGACACGCCGAACGAGACCATGTTCGAGTACGCGGGGCCGCGCTGGCTGTACGCGAGCTGCACGGTCCAGTCCGGATGCTTCGCGACCCGCGCGAGCCGCGCTTCGGACGATGCGATCTCTTCCTGCTTGGAGAGCGCGACGATCTCGGGATGGCTCGCGAGCTCCTCGTGCAGATGCGTGCCGCCGCGAATCGCGTCGAACGCCGGTTTCGCGCCGAGGGCGCGGTTGTCATCGCCCACCCAGCGCGCGAGGATCGTGCGCGCGCTGCGCGCGCGGCGCTCCACTTCGGCGGCGCGATCGTCCAGCATCGCGACCGCGCCTTGCGTGGCGAAGACATCGGCCTGGCTCACGCGGCCCGCGCGGTATGCGGCTTCGGAGCCCTGCAGCTCCTGCAGCCCGCGCACGCGCTCCTCCGCAACGAGTGCCGCTGCCGCCCCGGCGAAATAGGCGTCGATCCATGCGAGCGCCGTGTCGCGCTGGATGGCCGCTACCGTCGCCGCTTGCTCCGCCACTCCCTTCTCGGCCGCGAGCTCGAAGCGCTCGGCCTTGAGGCGGCGCTTCTCGCCGCGCGTGAATTCCTGCATCACGCCGATGCGCCGCATGGTCATGAAGTCGCGCGTGAGGCTGAACTTGTCGCCGCCCGTGATCGGCAGGTTGTCGACGCCGACGGAGACGACCGGGTCGGGCAACTGGCCCGCGGCCACCGCCATCTCGCGCGCGGCGCCGACGGCGAAACGCTTCGCGTCGAGCGCTCGCGACCTCTCGACCGCGGCGCGTTGCGCCTCGGCGAGGCTGAGCGATGGTTCGGCGGCGAGGCCGACCGCGGATGTGCACGCGATCGCCAGCAAGGCGGCGACGGCGCGAAAACGGAATAACGGGGAACGCATGAAGCCTCCAGGCAGGACGAACGAGGTCAATCGCGCTCACGCGCGAAGAACGGCTAGTCGGCTGGAAAGGCTAAATGCGCAAGCAGCAGTTGCGGATGGCCAGCGGGGGCGCCGTGGCGCGGACGAGCAGCGACTCCTGGCCGGTCGCCTGAACGAACGGCTCCGAGGTGACGGGCCAGTACGGCGCATGCAGGCCTGTTGCCGGAGCGGAAGGAAGCGAAAGCGCCACCGGCTTCTCGATCGACTGCGCTTGCTGCAGGCAATGGGCGCGACAAAGTCCCGGATCGGGGAGATCCGTCGCGTTGCAATCGGAATGGATTGCCGAGACCGAAGCGGCCGCCGGAGCTCCCGGACACGCATATGCCGCCACGGCCAGCTGCGTGAACAGCAGGCTCGCGATCGCGCAGAGCGCGAAGAGAAGGCGGGATGTGCGGTGGGTCATCATGAATGCAGTACGTACGCCATTGTAATTCGGATTCCTGCCGTCAGTGCGGGTGGCGATGATGGACGTCCGGAAAGTGCGCATGCCGATGCCGCAGGGGCTCATGCGCATGCTCGTGAGCATGCGGCTCCTTGCCATCCCAATCTTCGTGGGAATGGCGATGGTGCGTGTCGTGGAGGTGCTCGTGGCGATGGGTTAGCAGCTCGTGCCCATGCTCGTGGCCGTGTCTCTCGGTGAGGTGCAGCCAGACGCCGAGCCCCATGAATGCCGAGGCGATCCAGAATTGCAGCACCGGCGCTTCCCCGAGGACCACGATGCTGAGCAACGCGCCCACGAAGGGCGCGACCGAGAAGTAGGCCCCGGTGCGGGCGGTCCCCAGGCCGCGCAGCGCCACTACGAAGAGCACCAGGCTCAACCCATAGCTCGCGAGCCCGATCGCCATGGCGGAAAGGCCGGCCGGCCACGACGGGAGCATCGCGCCAAGGGCCATCGCGGCGCCGATGTTCACGCAACCCGCGACGAGGCCTTTCACCGATGCGATGAAGAACGCGTCGGAAGCGGAGACCTTGCGGGTGAGGTTGTTGTCGATCGCCCAGCACAGGCATGCGCCCGCGATCGCGAGCGGGCCCAGCCAGTCAGCGTGGGACAAGGGCGCCGGCGACCACGAAAGCACGAGCCCACCGGCAACGATGAGCGCCATGCCAGAGACGATCCGCGCGCCGGCGTTCTCCTTGAACACGATCCACGCGATCAACGCAGTGAACACCGCTTCAAGGTTGAGCAGCAGGGAAGTCGTCGTCGCGGCAGCGCGCGCGAGGCCCCACATGAGGAGGATCGGCCCGACGACGCCCCCCGAGATCACCGCGCCGGCCAGCCACGGCCATTCGGACTGCGGCAGTGAAGGGCTCGACCAACCCTTGTCGCGCGCGACGCGGATCGCCGCCAGGCCCAAACCGCTGCCCAGGTACAGGAGCCCCGCGAGGAGCACCGGAGAAATGTCCCCGACCAGCATCTTCACGAAAGGCGTGCTGCCCCCGAAAAGCGCCGCGGCGGCGAGAGCGGCCCACACCGGCCTTTGGATCGGCTTCATTGCGCGGCCTCGCTACTTGATCCGCTTCGAATCCTCGGGGAACTTGGCGAAGACGGTCGCCGCCCCGGCGCGGCGGCTTACCCCGAGCTTGCGGAACGCATTGTGCAGGTAGTTCTTCACTGTCCTGTCGCTGAGCGAGAGCTCCGCGGCGATCTCCTTGTTGGTCTTGCCCTCGACCACCAGCTCCATCACCCTTTCTTCCTGCGGGGACAAGGTGGCCGGCCCCGAGGGGCTCGCCTTGAGGGCGTTCGAGGTCGCTTCAAGCATGCCCGCCGCTCGTTCCTGCAGGGCGGGGTCGAATACCTTGCCCCCGCCGGCGACCGTGATGATTGCGTTCACCAGGGCTTCGACGCCGAGGTTCTTGGACACGTGCCCTTGGGCGCCGGCGAGTATCGCCATCAAAACCGTCTGCTCGTCGTCGAGCGCGCTGAAGAACAACACCCGCGGCGGGGAATCGAGCGCGCGGATCTCCCGGCACGCGTCGATCCCGCTTCCGTCCGGAAGCTGTGCATCCATCAGCACGACGTCGGGGTTGAGCTCGCTTGCGCGCTCGATCGCCTGCGCCACGCAGTCCGCTTCGCCGGCCACGGACACTTCCGCTCGATTCCGCAGGAGCGCGCGAAGCCCATACCTCAGGATGTCGTGGTCATCGACGATGAGCAATCGGATCGGTTTGGCGGCGGGCGGCATTCGAGAGCTAGGGCCAATCGGCTCTATTTATATTGGCGGAGACGAACGCTACCATTTCCGTGCGAGTCGCGGCATCAAGCCGATTGCAGGTGTGAGGAGGCGCGAATGGACCAACCGCTCGACTACAAGGAATTGCTTGCCAGGCAGACCGTGAACCTGCGCAATCAACGCGAGATCGACTTGTGGACGCAGGAGCTCGACATCTACACCGCCGACCTGGTGCTTGCCGTTGCGCAGGTCGGAGAGGCGACCGCCGACGTCTTCGAGTACCTGCAGAGCAACGGCATTCCCGGCAGCCGCAGCAGGACGCCGGAGCCGACGCCAAAGCCTCCCTCCGCGTCAGACTCATAAGCGGAATCGACATGCACGAGCAGGAAGACGACGCGACCGCGGAACGTATCAAGAAGCTGGTCGCCGAGGAGCACCGGTTGCTCGAGGAAAAGTCGCATGTCGCGCGTTGGCGGAAGGTGTGAGATTCGAACTCACGAGGGACTCGCATCCCTGCCGGTTTTCAAGACCGGTGCCTTAAACCGCTCGGCCAACCTTCCTTTGACCCCCTGATTCACAAGGGATTTTACGCGCTATGATGGGGGTCTTGAAAATGACTCACCTGCCCCATACTCTAACAAGGCGGTCGATTTCCCCCGCTTACTCTCTCCAAGGAGACGCAATGCAACCTGAATCCCCGATGATGGCGCCGGGACAAACGGCGTCGACGACGCTCGCGCTGGCCCAGAACCGGGTGTTGCGAAACACCTACGCACTGCTTGCGCTCTCGATGATCCCGACCATCTTCGGCGCGTGGCTCGGCATCCAGCTCAAGTTCGATTTCTTCGGCGCCCACCCGGCGATCGGCTTCATCGGGTTCCTCGCCATCGCGTTCGGGTTCTTCTACGGCATCGAGAAGACCAAGAACAGCGGCATGGGGGTCGTGCTGCTGCTCGGCTTCACCTTCTTCATGGGCCTGATGCTGTCGCGCATGCTGGGCGCGGTGCTTGGGCTTTCGAACGGCGCAAGCCTCATCGCGTACGCTTTCGGCGGCACCTCGATAATCTTCGTCGCCATGGCGTCGATCGCCTCCACCACCAAGCGCAACCTTTCAGGGATGGGCAAGTTCCTGTTCGTCGGCGTGATCATGCTGCTCCTCGCCGCGTTCGCGAACATCTTCCTTCAGCTCCCGGGGTTGATGATCGCGATCTCGCTCATCGCGATCGGCATCTTCTCGGCCTTCATGCTCTACGACGTGAACCGGATCGTGACCGGCGGCGAGACCAACTACATCACCGCCACGCTCGCGCTCTACCTGGACGTGTACAACGTCTTCGCGAACCTGCTCGCGCTCCTCGGCATCACGGGCGGCAGCAGCGACTGATCCTCACGCGCACAAGGCAATGGCGGCTTCGGCCGCCTTTTTTTTGCTGGCGAGCCACCTCGAAAAAAAAAGGGAACCGGCATGGTTCCCCAACTCTGGGTGGCCCTTCAACAAACCTGTCGCGTCACCAGAAGCGCTCCGTAGAGGCTGGGATCCCCGCGTGAAGCTGTCAGAAAGCGCCGCGTGGCGACGGCTTGCCCATCTCTTCGCACAATCGGCTTATCTTTTCCACCGAGGCCCTCGTCGCCTCGACTTCGCACGCTCCGCCACGAGCTCTCCCCATCAGAACTTGTAGGTTGCGCGAAGCTGGAACTGGCGCGGGGCGCCGGGGTAGACCCAGAGCGCCGCGAACGACGCGGGGTAGTAGACCTTGTCCGTCAGGTTCGTGACCTCGCCAGTCACGCTCAAGTTGCGCATCACCTCGTAGGTCGCCTGCAGCCTCACCAGCGTGTAACCGGGGAGGTAGAAGTTCGTGCCGGTTTCACCGAGGCGGCGGCTGATGTACTTCGCTCCGCCGCCGACAGTGAGCTTGTGCCCGGCGAGGTCGAAATCCTTCAGCACCAGCAGGCTGGCATTGTGCTTCGGGATGTTGAGCAGGGGATCGCCCGAAGCCACGACGCGCCCGAAGTCGGGATCGAGGACGTTCGAGGCCGAGATCGCATCGGTGTACGCATACGAGAACATCACGGTGAACTGGCCCGGCAGCCGGCCGGAGAGGTCGAACTCGACGCCCTTGCTCTCGGCTCCGCCGATCGCGATCGACTGGCCCGCGTTGATCGGATCCGCGGTGATGACGTTGGTTTTCTTCATCTTGAAGACCGCGAGGTTGCCGCCCACGTCTCCTTCCAGGAGCTGGAACTTCAGGCCCACTTCCCCGGACTTCGTCTCTTCGGGCTCGAACGGATTCCTTTGCGCGTCGAAGCCCGTGTTGGGGCGAAAACCCTTGGCAAAGGCGGTGTAGACGCTGATGGCATCGGACACTTTGTAGGTGAGGCCGGCGCTCGGGCTGAATTTCGTGACGTCCTGCTTCGGGGGCTGCAGGGTGGCCAGGCGATTGTCGATGCTCTGCTTGAATGAGTCGTATCGGGCGCCGAGCCGAAGCTTGAGCGAGTCGGTGAGGTCCATCTGGTCGGTCAGGTAAGCGCCGTACGACTTGTCCGTCTCCGTGTCGTTGAACACGTTCTGGTTCGCCGCCGGCGCATTGCCGTAGATCGGATTGAAGATGTTGACCGCGTTGGAGACCGCGAGAGTCGTGCTGGCATTGAAGGCCGGCGGGCGATAGCGCGTCTGCAGGCGATCCAGCTTGAAGTTCTCGTAGTCGGCGCCGAGGAGGATGTGGTGGCCCACGCTGCCCGTCTTGAATCCGCCGCTCACCTCCGCGCGCCCGACGGTGTCGTCGGACTCGTAATTGGTGAAGCGTCGCTGGCGGGCGAGCGTCTGTCCATCGGTGAAAAACGGGTTGCGGGCCGCGGCGAACTCCGGGTTCTCGCCGATGCCATCGAGCTTGGTGTTGCGGAAGGAGCCGCCCACGAGGAGCACCCAGTTCTTCCAGAAGACGTGCTGCAGCTCCGCCTGGTGGCCCAGGACCTTGGCTGTGGTCGGTCCATCGCCCGGCTCGCCGAGATAGCGCGAATTGGGTATGACGCCCAGCTCGCCCCTGCGCGCCAGCACGCCGCGGTCGAAGGGAATCTCTTGCTTGGAGTATTCGAGCTCGTACCAGATGGAAGTGTTGTTGCCGATCCTGGAGA